>JAPLDP010000063.1 GCA_026391695.1 Bacteroidota bacterium | reverse complement strand
CAACCCTTATGGGGAGACAGCGCATATACTGGCAAGCGTTGTGACCAGTTAATCAAAGCAGCAGGAATGCAGAACCGTGTTCACAAGAAAGGTTATCGCTATAAGAAACTGACTGATGAACAAAAAGCGCAAAATACAATGGAATCCAGAACTCGGGCACGCATTGAGCATGTGTTCGGGTTCCAGTGGATTTGCCTGGACGCAGCCGGATTAATCCGACTTATTGGCTTTCACCGGTGTGCCATGGCAATCGCTTTACGTAACACTATTTACAACTTCTTTAGGGCGATCTTCCTGATAAAATCTAAAAAATTGGCTATCACTCTGTAAATCAAGTAAAAATGAGTCCGTAGGATACAAAAAGTCAAAGAACGATTATAAGTCCAGCACCGTTTAGCCCAATATGATGAGGCTTTCGGAGCTGAAAATTTAAAGTATGGTTGTTTTGTCTTTCAAATTTCTAATAAATAAAAGTTTTTAGAGGTACCCATAAGTATATTTAAACGAAAAATGGATTTTAGAACCAGTTGGATGAAAATCCCAGATTTCAGAGATCCTATGGATCATCCACTACTCACATGTCAAAGCTTATCCCCAGAATCGAAGGCGGTGGAGGAGGTGGATGTCCGATTTTAGTTTTCGGTATTACAAATACTTTATACGTTGAGGATTAAAACAATGAAGGGAAAGGCAACAGAAGATTTTATCAGACAAGTTCAGGGAAGATATTATGGAACAGTACTGGCCGATCCACCGTGGCAGTTCGATAACAGGACTGGGAAAGTAGCTCCGGAACATAAACGTCTCGCAAGGTACACTACTCTCTCTTTGGAGGAGATCATGGAGATACCAGTCGACTTTGTCACTGCTGAGAAAAGCCATTTATACCTTTGGGTACCCAATGCTTTATTGAAAGAGGGGTTAAAGGTGATGAAAGCATGGGGATTTGAATATAAAACAAATATCATCTGGCATAAAATTCGTAAAGACGGCGGTCCTGACGGCAGAGGGGTTGGTTTTTATTTCAGGAATACAACCGAAATATTGTTGTTTGGCGTAAAAGGTAAACTCCGCACATCCGATCCTGGAAGAACCCAGGTAAATATCATTAAAAGCCGCAAATAGGAACACTCACGCAAACCGGAGGAACAATATAAAATCATTGAATCATGCAGCCCCGGACCTTATATCGAACTTTTCTCACGAGGATCCCGACCAGGTTGGGATGTATGGGGGAATCAATCAGAAGATTATGAGCCTACATGGGATACTTATAAACATAACAGCAGATCGTTACATAGACAGGAAGTACTAAAGAAACATCTGCATGATGAGGATAAAAAAGATGAGGTTACATTGAAAAAAATTGATTCAGAGATATAAGATTGAATAGGTATTTTTCATTTTACATCTTCCATTTTTCATGTTTCATGTTTCATTCTTCATTAATTATAATTACAGTTTCAGCACCTGCAGGCAGTCACCTGATTCTAAATGGGAGATGAATGTTAATGGAATATCAGGATATTCCCGGGTAAAATGTCTGTACGCCGGTTTTTTGATTTTGTCGCATTGGTACTTGACTTCAAAGGCTTTTCGCTTTGAAAACGAATCTTCAACCACAAAGTCAACCTCTTTCCTATCCGCAGTTCGCCAGAAATGAATATTTTCACTGTCATAAAGTGACTCAAGGCGTTGGAAAATATAATTCTCCAATAGCTGTCCCTTGTCCTCCCTGTATTCAAATTCGCCAAATCGGTTCAACAGCGCATTCCGGAGCCCTGAGTCATAGAAATAAACTTTGGGCATCCGTGTCAACTCTTTTCTCAAATTACTGTAAAATGGCCTGATCAACTCTACATGAAAGCACTTCTGCAGCAGGTTTAAATACTGCTCAACGAGCTTATTATCAATACCTAATGAATGAGCCAGCTCATTTTTATTGACGAGGTTGCCTGTTTGTCCGGCTAAAAGTACCATTAGCCGGTATAAAGCTGTTTTATTTTTTATTCCCGATTCATCTATATCCTTCTTAATATAGGATGTCCGTATATCCTTCAGCATTTGTATTTTACCGTCTCTGTCATTTTCCAGCACGATGGCAGGATATCCTCCAAACAGGAGGTACTCTTCAAATAATTCCATTAATATTTTAATATGGACCGATATGTATTGCGACTGGCTGCGGAGTAACATCAGCTCCTGTTTTAGCTCTGTATGTCTTTTAAATTCAAGAAACTCCGCAAAATTTAAGGTGCGAACAATAAAAAGTCGCTTCCTTCCAGCCAGTGAATCCCTGAATTTCCTGTCGATATAAAACGCACTGCTGCCCGTGGCTATAATCTTTAATTGATCAGAATAGGTGTCGTAGAGATATTTTAAAAAATTGGATGGATCAGTAGCATATTGCACCTCATCAATAATAGCTATTGTCCTTTCAGTAGGCTGATCATCATGATTTGTCATTCCAACCGGCCGCCTGATGTATTTGAAGATGTTTTCAGGATGCGTATTGACGTGATAAAGAATATCCGGATCTTCAAATGAAATGTAGAAAACCGACTTGTTCTGATCTTTTAAATCCTGAAATAATTTGCGGGCTATAGTGGTTTTACCTGTCTGCCTGGCGCCCGTCAGGATCGTAAATTCCTTCCGCTGTATATGATTTACGATTTCATTATATATTTCTCGAGGGATGTACATAAGGTAATTTTTGTACAAAAATAGATAAATTATGATTATATCGCCAAAAATATCAGATATTTTTAGAAAATAATTCCAAACTTAACTAATAATTTTTTCTTTTTACTCCAACTTTAAAAATCATAAATCCTTTACAAATATATTTTGCATCTTTCATTTTTCATCTTTCATTTCTATTCCTTCCATATCTTTGATCTTTGCATATTTCAACTCCCCATGCCCGCACACGAAGCTCAGGCCCGAATAAAAATAAACAAATTGCTTGAAAGCGCCGGATGGCGCTTCTTTGACGATGCAGCAGGCAATGCCAATATCGTCATAGAAACGAATGTGAAGCTACGCCAGAACGACATCGACGCGATGGGTAATGATTTTGAGGAAACCAGAAACGGCTATGTCGACTTTCTGCTTCTTGATGAACGTGGATTCCCGTATGTCGTTTTGGAAGCCAAAAAAGAAAATAGAAATCCCCTCGACGGCAAAGAACAGGCTCGGCGCTATGCCAAATCTCTTAATGCCCGTTTTGTCTTGCTTTCCAATGGTAACCTGCACTATTTCTGGGACCTGGAAAAAAGTAACCCCTCGCTCATCACATCATTCCTCACACCCGGATCACTGAATTTTATACAGCTTTATAAGCCTAATCCGAACAGTCTGATAAATGAGGATGTGCGCGATGATTATATTGTGCTGACACAAAAACCTGATTATGCCCGTGACCCGCGCTGGACAGATGCATCCTTGCGCCGCCAGCTCATCCATGACTACGACCTGAAATTCCTTCGGCCCTATCAGATTCAGGCTGTCCGTTCCATTCAAAAAGCTGTTCAGGATGGCAGCGACCACTTTCTTTTTGAAATGGTTACAGGCACGGGCAAAACCCTCATAGCTGCTGCAGTCATCAAACTCTTTCTCCGCACCTCCAATGCCAACAGGGTGCTGTTTCTTGTCGACAGGCTGGAACTGGAAGACCAGGCGTGGAAGAGCTTCGTGAGGTATCTTAAGAACGATTTCAAGACCGTCATTTATAAGCAAAACCGCGACGACTGGAAAAAAGCAGAAATTGTCGTGACGACCATCCAGAGCCTGATGTGCGACGATAAATACAAATACCTATTCTCACCTACCGACTTTAACCTGGTCATCTCCGACGAATCACACCGCTCCATCGGCGGTAACAGCCGCGCTGTGTTCGAATATTTTGTCGGCTATAAATTGGGTCTCACCGCCACGCCGAAAGATTATCTGAAAAAAATTGACCCTGCAAAGATCAACCAGCGCGATCCACGTGAACTGGAACGAAGAATGCTGCTCGACACCTACCGCACCTTCGGTTGTGAAAGCGGCAACCCGACATTCCGTTATTCATTCATCGACGGCGTAAAAGACGGTTTTCTGGTGAATCCAAGAGTGATTGATGCAAGAACTGAAATTACTACGCAACTCCTGTCAGATCAAGGATATGCCGTGCTGGTGGATACGGAAGAAGGCACGGAAACAGAAGAACTTTTCTATCATAAGGATTTTGAAAAACGGTTCTTCTCCGACGAAACGAATATGATCTTTAGCAAGACCTTCCTCGAAAACGCACTTAAAGATCCCATCAGCGGCGAAATAGGCAAATACTCAAAAGATCAGGGATCGGATAGGGGAGGTTTGGGGCGAGAAGAAGTTATGAGTTATGAGTGATGAGTTATGAATTATAAGTTATGAATTATGAATCATTTAATAGAAAAACATGCAAGGGATAACAGGGTAGACGGAGCGAATAAATAAAATATTTTAAGTAGCTGAATTCAAGATAAAAGGGACTACTGTTAAAAATCGTACTGATTAGTGGTATACTTTCTGCCGGAATGTCAGGTTTTTTGAAAATCGATTTTCTATAGCCAATCCATTTCAACTCACATAAATAATACACTTTCCTCCGGAATCACTGGCACATTTTGCTTCGGGATATTCAGTATTTATTAGTTGAATGGGGTTTGGATGAAATCGGTACAATATGACATACCATAAAAATAATAAATAATATTTGAAATAAATTATTCATATTTCACTTATAAGTTAAATTTAATATATTTGCAAAACTCTTTTAATGATGCGATTTAAGTTGGTCAAACTGAATAAAATCAGTGGTGCAGAGGCTTCTGTGTATTCGATCTATATCTTTGATGAGAAAAAAACCTTATTTGATATTTTTATCGAAGAAAATAAAAATTTATTTAAAAGTGAACTAAATGATATTTTTAAACGTTTAAAGACTATTGGCCATAGAACTGGAGCAAGAGAGCAATTTTTTAAAATATATGAAGGTAAACTTGGAGACGGCCTATGTGCCTTGTTTGATACACCAAATAAAAACCTCCGGCTTTATTGTATCAGATATGGAAGTTCGCTCATAATTGTTGGTGGAGGAGGATTCAAACCAAAGTCTATCGACGCTTTTCAAGATGATGATAAACTTAAAACAGAAAATTTTTTACTTCGCCGGATAGCCGGTAAAATAAATAAAAGAATAAAAGACGGCGATTTGGAATTTGATAATGACGGAAAAGATTTAATAGGAGACATAGAGTTTTATGAAGAAGATTATGAATAAACCTGAAGCGTATCACAGTTCTGCTATGGATGAAATTTTTAAATCAATTACACCTTCAGAACAAAAAAGAACGGATCAAAAAATGCTTCTTGCGGCAAAAATTGATGATGCATTAAGAGCCAAAGCCTGGAAAAAGAAAGACCTTGCCAAAGCATTGAATAAAAGAGCGTCGGAAATTACGAAATGGCTTAGCGGTACACATAATTTTACTACCGATACCTTATGGGATATCGAAAAGGTGCTTTGTGTGGAACTGGTTAATATTGTTCCGCAATTGAAAAGTTCAGTCGTTAGTTGGCAGGCTTTTATCAGCAGTCCTGCTGAGCCAAATAAAATGTCTGAATTAAGTAAATATTCTTACCAAATTCTTTATAGTACTCTGTCTGAATCACATTCTGTTTATTTTAAAACACATAAAGAGGTAGTTCAACCTTCCAAAGTCTTTCTATCATGAGCAACGCTAATGAAAATAAGCCGGTAGGTTTCCAGTTTAAAGCCATCGAATTGCTGGATTTCTATCTTACCCATCCGGGTAAACCTTTACCTGACATGAAAACGTATAATTTCGATATACGTATCGATAATAAGATAAATTTAGAAAATAACCTTGTATTTATCATCGTATCCATAGATATCATCCATGAGGATAAAGAAACGAAGCTAGGCGGTATAAAAGTGAGTTGTATCTACAATGTCGAAAATTTAAAAGATATCTGCTCAGAAAAAGATAATTCATTCCTATTACCTGATGATATAATGATGGCTCTTAATTCTATATCTATATCTACTACAAGAGGAGCAATGTTTTCTCAATTCAGAGGTACCTTCATACATAATGCTGTATTACCAATCATTGATCCCAAATCGTTTATACAGAAAAAGGTATAAACTGATATTCCTATTTTAAATAATTCCTGAATATAAGGCATGACCCTTTATACGGAGTATACCTTGACATAAACCTTTGCGCCCTCTGCGCCTCCTTTGCGCCCTCTGAGATTAAATTAAAATGCTCATTATTTGGGATATGGCAATTTAATATCTCGTCCATGACGGGACTTGAATGTTATTGCGTATTAAATTTTCTACCGATATTTTGTTCCTAAGGAACAAAAATAATAGACTGTCTATCATGCCTATGAGAGTATAAAGGAGAGAAATCCCGGAATAAACCAGATTATAGTTTCTTGTCATGACAGAATTAGTTGTAAATGCAAGATAATTGGGAGAAGAAGGACTCATCAAGCGAATATTACCCGTGAATGGAATGTTTGAGAATATGAATCCTTGCCAGGAACACATAATTGAATCAGGAATGTTCCCCTCAAGCTCTTCTTTCGAAGGCTTCTTGCCTCTTAATGTCCTGAAAAAAACGGGCAGCTTTTCCAATAATTTTTCATCTTCAATCAGATCATTGGGTATAAATGATAATGCTGCCAAATCAAACAAAAGAAAATAATCATCTTCTCCATTTTTCAGTTTTACGATCTCTGCGATTTCTTCCAGGAACTTTTTGCTTTTAGGCGGAGGCAGTTTGCCACGCTCTATTTTACTCCAGTTACTTGGATCACCTTTGATCTGCCTGCAAAATTCTCTCAATGTGATTTCATTCTTAATCCTTAGGCTCTTGATAAATTCTCCAAAGCTTTTCATAAACCTTTTATTTATTAAAATTGCTTTTATTACTGTGGTATTTTTTTTCTACGTGGTAAAATTATACCACATTTTATAAAAATCCAAATTTTGGAATAAAAAAACACATAAATGATAGCAAATATCTTCATCAATTAATAAAGGACATAAATAATAGCAGTTATAAGATATGAATTTGTGGTGTAAAGTATGAGAAAAGAGAAATGTAATTTATACAAAAAGTCACCGGTGAAGATGAATTTTTTACCTCATTGAGACACTGAGAAACTCCTCCTTGATGCTGTTACAAATATCATATCTTCCTTAATCCCGTGGGGATTAAATATCGGTAGAAAAAACAAGACATTCAATCTTCGGAAGTCCCGTAGGGACGAAATATTATATCGTTCCCTATTCTGCATTGGATATTTTATATCACGTCCCTGACGGGACTTGAATGTTATTGCTCTATAAATTTTTCTACCAATATTTTGTTCCTAACGGAACAATCCTCTAACAACACCCATCGCTCCGGATCAATCTCATATTTTTGTCCTTCAGGGATGGTAATTGTATCCTCCCCATTAATCATTTCCAAATTTACTTAAGTCACTGAAAATCACGAATAATTAATGTCCGTGAGATTCCGTGTAATCCGTGTTAAATAAAAAAATGAACAAATATTTAGTATCTTTAAAATCCGATTCCCAAATCTTCAATCAAATTAAAAAGAGATGAAAAATAGTTTTCTTACTTTACTGTTACTATTCACTTTCACCACTGTTTCAGTTGCTCAGACAAATATAACTGTCTCAAATTCAATAGCAGATAATATTTTACATGGCAACTATGATCCGGCCGATTACACTCCGTCAACAATCCTCAACAATCCTGATTCTATTCTGCACGGGATCATCAATGATGTCTCAACGTATACCCTCCTTGCATATCTGCAAAAAATTAACTCCTATTATAACCGGAATTCTGGATCAGATACGACCTCTTCCACTCATGGAATAGGTGCCGTCAGACGCTGGATCTATAGCAAATTTGAGGAATTCAGTGCTGCTAACGAAAACCGTCTTGTCGTGTCGTACCTCGATTTCGACAAGGCTATCTGCGGCATGGGACACCACCGCAATGTCTTTTGTGTACTGCCGGGAATGGATACAACAAATAAAGAAATTCTTTTAGTAGAAGGACATTTTGATACCCGCTGTGAAGGGGGGTGCGATACGGCTTGCTATTCACCAGGTATGGACGATAATGGCTCAGGTGCTGTTTTGGTCATGGAACTGGCACGCATCATGAGCCGCTATGCTTTCGATCACACGATTGTGTTTACCACACCAACAGGTGAGGATCAGGGATTATATGGTGCAACAGCATGGGCAAATTATATTTATAGCCATTCGATGCCATTCATGGCATGTTTTAATAATGACGTAGTCGGCGGTACCATTTGCGGCATGACTTCATCACCGCCCTCCTGTCCCGGTTACAATGATATTGATAGTACCCATGTCAGGATTTTCTCCTATTCGTACCTCAACGATTCAACCAGAAATTCGAAGCATAAACAACTGGCAAGATACATCAAGCTGCACCAGGAAGAACGCATCAATCCGCTCTTGGAAACACCCTTGACAATAAACATCATGATCAGGGAAGATCGTTTAGGCCGTGGTGGCGATCAAATCCCTTTCAGGCAAAAGGGCTATACTGCTGTGCGGTTCTGTGAGCAAAATGAAAATGGAGATGGTACCGGCACGCCTCCCGACAGGCAACATACCACAAACGATATTATCGGTCTTGACACCACAGCACCTCCTGATGGTGTTATTGATACTTTCTTTGTCGATATGAGGTACCTTCGAAGAAACATAATCGCTAATGGTGTAAACCTCGGATTTTTGGCTATTTCACCACCTCAGCCCGCCCCGGTTTTTAATCCCCTGCCTGATGGTGTTGAAATAGATCTGGAGGGATCCGACACGCTTTTCAAGCATTACAGGGTTGGCATTCGCTCACAGGGATCAGGTTCACTTTATTTTGATACCGTCATGACATTTATGAATACACATCATCTTGTTATAAATGGACTCTCCACCTCAAAGACCTATTATATCAGTGTTATGAATGTCGAAAATTCAGTCGAAAGTTTAATATCAGATGAGTATTCCTGGTCAACCGTTGGTATCAGGAAAATACCGGAACATGGCACAGGCATCAATATGAATCAGAATATGCCAAATCCAGCTTCTGAAACTACTACCGTACTTATCGACGTGCTTCAGCCACTTATTAAACCGGATGCGGAAATAATCATTAAAGACATGACCGGCAGAGTAATGGACCGGATTCCGGTTCGACTAATGACAGGCGCAAATAAAATCACCTACTCAAATATAAAACGGCTACAGGGTTTATTCACATATTCACTGTCAGTTGAAGGCAGGATTATCCAGACAAGAAAAATGGTTTTATTATAAAATTTTAACAACTATTCTTATTCATGAGATCCAGATTTATATTTCTTCAATTTTCATTTTTCATTTTTACTTTTTCAATTTTATCCTGCCACTTTGTGCAGAAAGATACCTGGCAGCCAGCCGATTGTCAGCTTCCCACCCGTTGGACCAACCTCGTCCACCCGGGTAATGCCTGGCCTGATTATCCACGGCCTCAGATGGTACGGGGTGATTGGAGTAACCTCAATGGTTTATGGGATTATGCCATCACGTATATAAATGAAGACGCTCCTTCCATTTTCCAGGGTAAAATTCTGGTTCCGTACCCTGTCGAGTCGGCATTATCCGGTGTTAAAAAAAATGTCGGTAACGACCAACGGATATGGTACCGGCGGGAATTTACAGTTCAGCCCGGATGGAAGGGTCGTAAGATACTTCTGCATTTTGAAGCAGTCGACTGGGAAACAATCGTCTGGATGAATGGAAAAAAGATAGGTGTGCATCGTGGTGGGTATGATCCATTTGCTTTTGATATTACGGATGCTTTAACAACCGAAGGTAAACAGGTCCTTCTGGTTTCAGTTTGGGATCCAACCGACCACGGTTGGCAACCACGTGGAAAACAGGTGTCAAAACCTGAAGGGATTTTCTATACCTCCACAACAGGTATCTGGCAAACCGTATGGATTGAACCCGTTGGAGAGAATTATATATCTGACATTAAATTTTATCCGGATATAGATAACCTGACTTTGAACCTGACTGTCATTTCCAGTAACCCTCATCCGGGTGACTCCATAGCCATCAACATCTTCGACAATGAAAATCTTATCAGGCATTTGAAAGCCAAACCTGATGAATCTATAAAGATCAAATTTGACAGTTGCCGTTTATGGACACCTGAATCACCGGTTTTATATGACCTGGACATTTCATTGTACCATAAAGGTGAATTGCTCGATGAGATTTCCTCCTATTTCGGCATGCGTAAAATTTCTTTGGGAAAGGATGAAAAAGGCATCACCCGCCTGATGCTGAATAATAGGTTCGTTTTTCAGAACGGACCTCTCGATCAGGGCTTCTGGCCTGATGGCATTTATACCCCACCTACCGATGAAGCCATGTGTTACGACCTTCAGGTTATCAAAAAACTTGGATTCAACATGTTAAGAAAACATGTGAAGGTCGAGTCACAAAGATTCTATTACTGGTGCGACAAAATTGGAATCCTGGTATGGCAGGACATGCCTAGTGGATATAAGGCTATACCCGACAGTGATTCTGATACAATCCGTCCTGATGAAACAAAAAAACAATTTGAACTTGAATTGGAAAGACTAATTACGAACCATTTTAACCATCCAAGCATTATCATGTGGATTCCATTCAATGAAGGCTGGGGGCAATATGAAACAGAAAAAATTGTCGGACTGATAAAAAGCCTGGATCCAACGCGTCTTGTTGATAATGCCAGTGGCTGGACCGACTGTAAAATGGGAGATATCATTGACATTCATAATTATCCTGAACCGAAGTCACCTCAGCCGGAAAGAAACCGTGCTGCAGTTCTGGGCGAATTTGGTGGGCTGGGGTTAAGGATCGAAGGTCATACCTGGCAGAAAGAAAACTGGGGATACAGACAACTTGGTTCTTCCGATTCATTGTTGATCTTGTACAATGATTTTTACGACCGTGTGCGGTCATTCATCGGTAATCCTGGTCTTAGCGCTAGTATTTATACACAGATCACTGATGTGGAAACCGAATGTAATGGACTGATGACGTATGATCGTGAAGTAATAAAGATGGATGAAAGAAAGTAAAATAAATACTAAATTAATCCTTTCTTATGTTTCTCACCTATCACCTTCAGCATATCAACTGTCATTTTCTCAAGGTTCCATTTTGGATGCCAGCCCCACTCAGCCCGCGCTGCAGAATCATCCATCTTATTAGGCCAGGATTCTGCAATACTTTGTTTAACCGGATCAACATTATACTCCATTACCAAATCGGGTATATGTTTTTTAATTTCCCTGAAAATGATCTCAGGATCAAAGCTCATGGCAGTCACATTAAATGCATTCCGGTGAATGAGTTTGGAAGGATCAGCTTCCATAACCTGGACAGCTGCATCCAGTGCATCAGGCATATACATCATGTCGAGGAATGTACCTGACTTAAGAGGACAGGTGAACCGCTTTGTTTTAATGGCAGCATAAAAGATCTCAACAGCGTAATCCGTTGTCCCTCCACCGGGCAGTGTGACATTGGAAATGATGCCAGGATAACGTAACCCACGTGTGTCAACACCAAAGCGTTTGAAATAATAGTCACTTAAGAGCTCGCCGGTAACCTTTGTTACACCATACATGGTCCGTGGCCTCTGGATCGTATCCTGTGGAGTGTTATCCAGTGGTGTCGTCGGGCCAAAAGCACCGATAGAACTGGGAAAGAAAACTGCACATTTATTTTCCCGTGCAACTTCCAGGACATTATAGACACCGTTCACACCTACATTCCAGGCCGCCTGTGGCTTCTGCTCTGCAACAGCAGAAAGTAAGGCAGCCAGATTAAATATGGTATCAATATGGTATTTCTTTACGATTTCTGCGATTCTTTCAGGCTCAGTGGCATCAACAAGCTCAAGTGGACCTGAATTTGCAAGCTCTTCACTGGGCATAGTCTTGCGGTATCCGGCAACTACATTACTGCTACCATAAATCTCGCGCAAGCGCATGGTCAGCTCCGATCCAATCTGACCGACAGAGCCAATAATTAAGATCTTTTTCATAATGAACAATTTAGTTAGTTGTTATTCCGTTAACACGTGGCGCAAAAATAAGAAAATTTATATATCCAGAAAGATAAATTTTTGTGCCCCGCGCCTCTCAATCCATTTTAATCTCTATATTTGCACCTCTGTTATAAAAATAACAATATACTAACTCAAAACTTTAGATTATGTACGGAAAAATTAAAGCTTATCTGAGAGAAGAAATAAACAAAATAGAAGAGGCTGGCCTTTATAAACACGAGAGGATCATCGAAAGTGAACAAGGTGCTGAAATCGTCGTCAAAGGAAAAAAATGCCTTAACTTTTGTGCCAATAACTATCTTGGCCTTTCTTCTCATCCCGAGTTGATAAAAGCTGCACATGAAGAAATCGACCACAGGGGATACGGCATGTCATCTGTCAGATTCATCTGTGGGACCCAGGATATTCACAAGGAACTGGAACGGAAAGTGTCGGAATTTTTGGGAATGGAAGATACTATTCTGTTTTCGTCCTGTTTTGATGCCAATGGTGCTGTTTTCGAACCTCTCCTTGGACCAGAAGATGCCATCATTACCGATGCATTGAACCATGCCTCTATCATCGATGGTATTCGTCTCTGCAAAGGTCAGCGCTGGATTTACAATCATGGTGACATGCGGGATGTTGACGAAGTCGATCAGACTACCGGCAAATCAGGTAAAGGGCTTGAAAGGTGCTTGAAAGAAGCCCAGAATTGCCGTTTTAGATTAATTGCCACAGATGGCGCCTTCAGCATGGATGGCGATATTGCCAAACTGAAAGAAATCTGTGACCTGGCTGACAAATATGATGCAATGGTCATGGTCGACGACAGCCATGCATCCGGATTCATGGGCAAGAACGGAAGAGGTACACATGAACACCATGGAGTTATGGGCCGGGTTGATATCATTACCACTACCTTTGGAAAAGCACTGGGAGGAGCCTCCGGTGGATGCATCTCCGGAAAGAAAGAGATCATCGAATGGATGCGCAATAAAGCACGCCCCTACCTGTTTTCGAATACTGTTGCTCCAGCGGTTGTCGGTGCTACAATCCGTGTGATGGACCTCTTATCCTCCACAACTGAATTACGGGATAAACTGGAAAAAAACACCCAGTATTTCCGCGAAAAGATGACAAAAGCCGGATTCGATATCGTTCCCGGAGTCCATCCGATAGTTCCGATCATGTTCGGGAAGTACCCCGACAGCGCAAAACTTGCCGTGAAATTTGCTGACCGTATGCTTGAAGAAGGCATTTATGTCATCGCCTTCTCTTTCCCTGTTGTACCAAAAGGAAAAGACCGCATCAGGGTTCAGATATCTGCAGGTCATGATCAGGACCACCTTGATAAGTGCATTGCAGCATTCACTAAAATTGGATCAGAACTCGGTGTGATTAAGTAAAAAGGCTGACATCAAAGGTAGTATTGAAATACTAAAAAAGAATAATTTTACAGGTACAGAAAGCCATTGATCGTTCTTTAAAATTTTGTCTTCAGAAAATCCTCCTCAGCAGAGAAGGGTCAGTATCACCGGAATGAGGAATCAGTATGGCCGGAATAGACAAGAAACTGTTGATCCACTTCGGTGGAGATACTTTTATCAATGATTGTCATAGTATTTCATCGTTACTGTTTGTTTCGGCTCCGCTCAACGAACAGTCGGCTGCTGCCTGAGCGGAGTCGAAGGCAGCATTACTAAAATGGCTTTCATTTTTACACTCCGCCAAACTTTTAAGTAATTCACGCCTGTTGTTTATTAAAGCTTCTTTCTTTGCTCTGCTCCATCCTTGCACTTGTTTTTCTCTGTAAAAAGCCTCATCAATTCTGCTAAATTCTTCAAAGTAAACCAATTTCACAGGAAGTCTCTTTTTTGTATGGTTTGCCCCTTCGCCGTTTTGATGTTGTTCAAATCTGCGTTCCAAATCATTCGTACTACCTGTATAATAACTACCATCTGCACATTGTAAAATATACATATAGCCTTTCATAGCAAACCTTTTATATTTAAGAGAATTTGGTTTATTTCTTCGCCCAGGGCTTTCATCTCCTCTAAAATCGCTTGTGGTTGGCGTAGAGTTACTTCTTCTTTTTTATTGGGATTTTTGGCGCTGAGGTCATACCGCAAACCCAGAATTTATTTCAGGGCTGGCGCCAAATGAAGCCTTACTTATTAGCCAAAGGTTTTAAATTTTCTCTGTTAATTCTTGTAAAATTTGTTGAGTACGTTTTTTCTTTATTTCCGGGTCTTCTTGCTGCAAATATTCAATTCCCGAAAAAGTATTTCCTTTTTTTCTATTTTGCCGAGGCTCGATACTTTCTATTAATATAGCTTCAAGAGCATCAGCTATTTGTTGAATTGTTAATTCGTTATAAGTTTTTTTATTTGTCGTTAATCCCCCTTTTTCAGAAACACAATAAAAACCAAACCAGGAAAATCTATCCCAACGACCACTAAATCTATCCATTGTATGTTGATATAATCTTTTCCCAATTGTTTGGTCAATCGCTTGTCCGACATAAATTGTTTCCCTGCTATCATGAAGCAAATAAATTCCTACTTGTTCACTAAAATTTACAGGAGTTGCTCCAATTTGTTGAACCCCAAATAAGTCTGGATTAGGTTTCCATAAAACTTGTGTTCTGTTCCAATATATCCCTAGTGCTTCAATAATTAATTGTTTACCAATAATTATTTCTGTCGTTTCTATATCTGTAATAAGTTCACTTTCAATATCGAGAAACTTTCTTAGAATATATTCTCCTTTATCAACCTTAGCGAATATTGATTTGTCTTTATTGTCTTTAATATCGCCATTGATATAGGCATTTACTGTATTTGCTGGTGTAGCTCCAACAGATATTCTATATTCACGTTCAGATATAAGTTCAGCAATTTCAGTATAGTTAAGAGACTTCTTTTCATCTTCCAACACTTTAGCTATGGCATCTAACCATTTTAATTCTTTTTTACTCATATTGTCATTTTTTGCAGGGTATTTTTTCTGAAACTTGTGGCTAAATTTATTTACGATTTCATCTGCAAATTACGAAAAAAATAAATAATAAAAATCGATAGATATTTCTTACAGATAAATCAGGATTGAACACCTATCCCGGTTTATTGGGAAAGCCGCGTGTAAATCAATAAGATCACCCATGTGAAAGCAATTATTGATAAACTTATTGATACGGCGCTTTTAGGATGTACAACAAGTTAAATAGTGACTTATTTCAATCAATAATCAGAAAGCCTACTGTGCGTAATTTCTCAATTAAGCCATATTCTTTGAATATAATGACCTACAAATAATTGCTTCTCTGATTATTGCTGTATATTTGTATATATTAGAATTGTTACAATCATGGGTATGAATCCCAGGTACGCATTATTGTGATTACTCTAAAAAATCAAATAGACAACCGTCATGAAAACACTCATTTATACTTTTGTACTTTCTTTCTGTTTTGCAACTACTAATGCACAAACTCCATTCAGTATATTATGGCAAAAATGTTTTGGAGGTTCAAGCTGGGATGTAGCCAGCTCTATTCAACAAACCACTGATGGTGGTTATATTACTACAGGTTTTACTGAATCGAATGATGGAGATGTAACAGGAAAACATGGGGGAAGTGATTACTGGGTAGTTAAGATAAATCAATTTGGTGAAATACAATGGCAAAAATGCTATGGTGGATCAAGTAACGAAGGTGCAAACTCAATTCAACAAACCACTGATGGTGGCTATGTGATTGTAGGTGCTACTGGCTCAAATGACGGAGATGTAACAGGAAATCATGGAGGAGGAGATTACTGGGTAGTTAAGATAGATCAATTTGGTGAAATCCAATGGCAAAAATGCTTTGGTGGATCAAGCAACGATTATGCCTGGTCTATTCAACAAACCACTGATGATGGTTATGTGATTGCAGGTCTGACTTACTCGAATAACGGTGATGTAACAGGAAATCATGGAGGAGGAGATTACTGGGTTGTTAAGTTAGACCAATCTGGTGAAATACAATGGCAAAAATGCTTTGGAGGATCAAGTTGGGATGAAGTACGCTCTATTCAACAAACTACTGACGGTGGTTATGTGGTTGCAGGCTATACTTACTCAAATGACGGGGATGTAACAGGAACTCATGGAGACGCTGATTACTGGGTTGTTAAGCTAAGTCAATCTGGTGAAATACAATGGCAAAAATGCTTGGGAGGATCAAGTTGGGATGAAGCCCACTCTATTCAACAAACCACTGATGATGGTTATGTGGTTGGGGGTAGTACGTACTCAAATGATGGGGATGTGACAGGAAAGTCTGAAGGCCCTAGCGCTGATTACTGGGTTGTCAAGCTAAGTCAATCTGGTGAAATACAATGGCAAAAATGCTTGGGAGGATCAAGCAACGATTGGGCATTTTCTATCCAACAAACCATTGATAGTGCTTATGTGGTTGTAGGCTATACTTACTCAAATGACGGGGATGTAACAGGAAATCATGGAGACGCTGATTACTGGGTTGTCAAGCTAAGTCAATCTGGTGAAATACAATGGCAAAAATGCTTTGGAGGATCAAACTACGATTATTCATTCTCTATTCAACAAACCATTGACAGTGGTTATGTGGTTGGAGGTACTACCAGCTCAAATGACGGTGATGTAACAGGAAATCATGGACTTGACGATTACTGGGTTGTTACGCTATGTAATGGAAACCCTTTGTCTATTTCAATGTCTGATTCTAACTATTGCTTTTCCACATCACTTATTGCGACCTCTGGATTTGAGAGTTATTTGTGGAGTACTGGGGACACGTCAACAATAATCGAAGTTATCGCAGGTGGCTATTATAGTTTAATAGGGACTAATTCAACAGGATGTCCATCTGAAGCAGCAATAATCGTCCCTGATCCACTCCAACCTTATAATGGAGAGCAGATATGCCTGGTTACTCTTGATACTTTAACAGATAAAAATGTTATTGTGGTCGAAAAAACGCCAAGCGTTGGAACAGACTCTATTCTGATTTACCGATTGGATAACCAGACAAGCCAATATAGATGGATTGGTTCTATTGGCATTGATTCCGTTAGCGTATTCATAGATGATTCTTCCATTCCAGCTCAGCAAAATTATCAATACAAACTTTCAGTCAGGGATACTTGCGGCAGAGAAAGTGGACTGAGCAGTGCACACCGCACAATGCTTTTATAAGCAAACATCGGTATCAACAACGAAGTAAATCTATTCTGGAATCCTTATGAAGGCTTTAGTTACCCCAATTTTGAGATTTATAGAAGTGTTGCAGGCGAAGAATTTATCCTGATAGCCAATGTTCCTAATAATACATACACTTTCACGGATCTTACCCCTCCGTCTGGAGAGAAAAAATATGAGGTCAGGGTTACAAAGGAAACCTCGTGTAATCCAACAAGGACAGTCTATGGCTATGTATCTTCCAATATAATAAACATCGAAGGATCAGGAGGTCTTGATGAAACACAGTTCAAGTCCTTCAGAATATACCCAAATCCTGCTGGTGAAAATCTTACAGCTGAATGGGATCAGTTAACTGAAGATTTCACAGTGCAGTTGACAGATATTTATGGCAGACAGCTGATAACCTATAATGTCAGTGCAGTTAAAAACAAACTTACTATTCCTATAAATAATTTGCTATCAGGTATGTACATACTTAGAATAAATGGACTGTATTCAATGCGGTTTGTCAAGCAGTAGTACCTCATCTTTGTGATGATCTGGTTTTTTTGGCTAAATAATATTTTGATGTGCCAGGTAAATTGATTTGCAGGAATGAATGCGAAAGATTTCAATTTGTTGTTGCCAAGTTCTTTGATATGTTTTAATGCGAATAGAAGTGATGTTCATAGAAAAAGATAAATGGAGAGAGAATGTTTTTATTTTAGTACTTTCTTTTGCTTGTCTCCCGCCTTCCGGCGGGATAAACTCCAGAAAGTACTAAAGAAAAGGACAGCCTGGGTTTTCGGCGACCCACTCCTTGAATATCCAATATCGATCATTCGAAGTAGAATTCGAAGTTTAAGTCGAAGTCGAAGTCGAAGACGAATTGATTGTTGAAGTAGAATGACACCTGTTATAATCGACCTTTGGGAGTCGTAGAATATTGCAATTAAATTGCCATATTAACTAATCGACTAATCACTATTGTCCGGTTAAAATTCAATTTCGTCCCTACGGGACTTAATTCTATTTTGTAATTTACTTTCTACCAATATCTTGTCCCTACGGGACAGTCCCGTTAGGGACTAAATAACGGTAGAATAATAAATAACCCCTGATTTTTTTAAGTCCCATCGGGACGCAATATTGATAAGGCTACTGGCATGTTCCTCCCTTTTTATCCGGACAGTAGTGATCGACTAATTGACAAATTTTCAAATTTTCAAATTAATTTCCTGCCCCGCCTGCAAACCCTAAGGCCTTTAAAAGGACACCGCCTTATAAAAATCACGTTAATAAAATTGAGCACGAAGGCGTTAAAAAATTTATGGTGTTTGACCCCGATTTTAATCGGGGGAGTTCATAAATTTTAGCCTGAGTGCTCAATTTTTAGTGATTTTTATGCAGCGGTGACTTTTCTTTGCTTCTTTCTTTGTGTGGCAG
>JAPLDP010000062.1 GCA_026391695.1 Bacteroidota bacterium | reverse complement strand
AATTGACCAACGCAACATGTCCTGAAAAGGACTTTAAGAACACAGACATGAGTTAATGCCAATCATTCGTTTGGCTAAGCTCGCAGGAGAAACTCGCATACCAAAGGCGTTATAACTTGGAAAGGATTTATAGGAGAAATTTATATATAATAACATTATCTGATTTATAATTAATTTTATCAGACCACTAATTTCGGTCAATATGAAAAAACAACTCGACAGGATTCCCTCTCTTTTTATTTGTATAATAGGCTATCTATTCACCCTTGTAGGCGTTTTAATGATTGCCAAATTCATACCATTCGATTCCCCTGTATTGACTGCTTTAATCCTTGACTTAGCAGCGACTGTCATCATTTTCATCTTCAGTGTATCATTCAATAATTCGAGCTTTTATGACCCTTACTGGAGTGTGGCGCCGGTTCCAATCCTAATCTATTGGTACATATCTGCAGGACATACAACAGTTAATCCTGTTCGTCAAATACTTATTATCACCCTGGTGGTCATTTGGTCAGTACGACTGACCTATAATTGTTTCCGACGCTGGAAAGGTATGCAGGATGAGGACTGGCGGTATGTGAATTACCGTAAAAACACCGGCCGCTTTTACTGGGTCATCAGCTTCTTTGGTATACACCTGTTCCCGACATTGATCGTATTTCTGGGATGCCTGGCTGTATATCCGGCACTTGCCTTAGATTCATCGCCGATCGGTATCTTTGATGTGATTGCAGCTATCATAGTTTTGTCAGCAATTATCATTGAAACTGTTGCCGACCGTCAACTACAAATATTCATCAGCAAACCTGCAGGAAATTTCCTGAGTTCAGGGTTATGGAAGTATTCACGTCACCCGAACTACTTCGGGGAAGTTCTGTTCTGGATAGGTCTGTGGGTATTCTCTTTGGTGCAGGAGTGGTGGACTATTCCCGGTCCTGTGGCTATGATTCTGCTCTTCGCCTTCATCAGTGTTCCGATGATGGACAAAAAAATGGTGGAGCAAAAAAATGGATACAGGGACTATATGAAGAAGACATCAGCGCTCATACCCTGGTTCTGATAATGTTCCTCCTCCATTTCCTGTCGCCAAAATTTGTATTGAAATCCACCAATTTCCTCTGGTCTGGAGTTTTCCGGTTAGTAAGCCCCCGCCATAAGAGTAATTTTCATTTTCAACTTCACTGGTTCGATTTATCGACAAAATTTCTTATCTTTAGCCTGAAATCAAACCAAAATAATTGTTTCAATATGAACCCCATTTCCCATTTACACTTTTAATTATCTTTATCCATTCATTAAAATATGATTTCTTAAAACTAACTATGTCACAATTAATTGCTATGAAAGAAAACAAAATGATCCTTATGGTCGAGGATAATCCCAGCGATATCGAACTGACTAAACGCGCTCTGAGAGGTAATAATATTTTAAACGATATCGTTGTTGTTGAAGATGGCCAGGAAGCCCTTGATTACCTCTTTGGCACCGGTGTTCATGCCGGCAGGGATTTAACCAAAATGCCCTCGGTAATCCTGCTGGATCTGAAAATGCCCAGAGTCAACGGACTTGAAGTATTGCAGAGGGTCCGTTCCGATCCACGGACTAAACGGCTCCCCGTTGTGGTGCTGACATCTTCCCAGGAAGACGAGGATATCATCAGGAGCTATGACTTTGGCGCCAACAGCTATATCCGCAAACCGGTCGATTTCATCCGTTTTGCCGATGCTATCTCGCACCTGAGCTTATATTGGCTCTTAATAAATGAACCACCGCCAAAGTAAAATCAAACTTTTAATATTATAAGGCAGATCAATTGATATATGGTCAATTTTTTAACTGTTTTTATGTCGATTAATCCTTTATGAGTAAATATCATGCAAAAATCAATGACAAAAAAACTCTCCGTTCTCATCATTGAAGATAATGAAAACGATGCTTTATTGAATGTTCATCATCTGACAAAAGCCGGCTATGATGTAATTTTTGAGCGTGTTGAAACAGCCGGGGAGATGCAAAAATATCTTCATAAGCAAACCTGGGATGTTATCCTTGCCGATTATAAGATGCCTCAGTTTAGTGTACCGGCAGCTCTCCAGCTTCTTCAGAAAACAGGCCTGGATATTCCTTTTATTGTTGTCTCAGGCGATATCGGCGAAGATATTGCCGTACAAATGATGAAAGAAGGTGCACACGATTATTTGCTGAAAAATAATCTGACACGGTTGGCTTCGGCTGTTGAACGTGAAATGAAAGATGCCGTTATCCGGCATGAGCGTAAACAAATTGAACAGGCACTGAAAGACAGCGAAGAACAATACCGGACCATCTTCGAAAACTCCATTGAAGGTATATACCGGTCATCTCCGGAAGGGTACTTTCTGACCGTCAATCCCTCTATGGCGAAAATGTTCGGCTATGAAACTCCCCAAGAGCTGATGCGGTCCATAAACGATATCGAACATCAAATCTATGTCAATCCCGAAAAACGACAACAGCTGATGATGATTCTTAAGAAACAAGGCCTGGTCAGGGGATTTGAAATCGAAGTATACACTAAAGACAAGCGAAAGATCTGGATTTTAATCTCTGCATTTGCAATGAAAGATGCTGATGGACAAATTTTGTTTAATGAAGGGAATTGTATAGATGTCACAGAGCATAAATTAGCGGAAGAGAAAATCAAACAGCAACTCGGTGAGCTTAAACGGTGGTACAATGTGACACTGAAACGGGAAGACCGTGTCAGGGAACTCAAAAACGAGGTCAATCAGTTGCTTGAACGGTTGGGTGAATCTCCCCGTTATGCTGACCAGGATATATAAATAATTGTTTATCATCTGGCTTAAAATATAGAATATACATGAAAAACAAACCACCTCAGGAAGATTCATCCTTATATCAGGAGAAAAAGAGGTTAGAACAATTGTCCTTTCTGGCTGACATTTCCCGTCGATTAACTTTTATGGAAACTGCCGAAGTAATCTGTTCATTTGTTTGCAATAAAATAAAGGAGTTGGCTGGTCGTGGCTATGTATTTGTTACTCTTATGGATGAATCTACCCAGACTCTTTCGCTCAGGGCCATGGAGGGTCTTCAGGATGAAGGCATTGTAAATAACATCTTGAGGATTCTGGGCGCCGATCCGCGGGGTATGGCGTTTTCGGTTAATGATATCATAGATGACGAACTTACTGCCTACCGCAGCGGCAAGATGGAGTTAATTCCGGGAGGAACCTACGCCTTACTTATGAGGAAGTTTCCGAAAGCTGCATGCGATATGGTCGACCGTCTGCTGAATATCAGTTCCGTGTACACCATTGGATTTATCCATCACAACCGCCACCTTGGCGGCGTAATCATCCTGACAAATTCACAAAACGACATTGAAGAAAACAGAGACATTATTGAAACTATCCTTAGCCAGGCTTCAGTGGCTCTCAGCAGGATTTTTACTGAACATGTTCTCCAGGAGGATGAAAAAAAATACCGGACGATAGTCGAGAACATGTATGATGTTTTTTACAGGACCGACAAAGAGGGTAATATTATCTATGTGAGTCCCTCCGGCGCAAGACTTCTGGGCGTCGATTCTGTGGAGAAAATCTATCATATGAATGTGGCGAAAGACTTCTACACAAATCCGGAAGAAAGAAATACGCTTCTACAGAAACTTTATACCGATGGATCAGTGATCGATTATGAAGTCGCACTTAAACGGTTCGATGGCAGTATAATTTTCGTCTCAACAAATAGCCGGATGGTTCGGGATGATAATGATAAAGAAATTGGTGTGGAAGGGGTGTTCCGTGATATCACTGAACGGAAAAATAATGAAGAACTATTGCGCACAAATGAGCTGAAAATCAGATCGCTGCTTGAAGAGTCAGCAAGAGCTCAACGCGCCCTGCTGAGTATCCTGGAAGATGAAATGGAAGCTCAGGATAAAATACGCGTATTGAACGAAGAACTCGAGAAAAGAGTCCTTGAACGCACCAGAGAACTTGACCTGACAAACCAGAACCTCTTGCTTAAAACAGAAGAACTTGAGGATAAAAACACACGGCTGGCAGATGAAATATCCGAACGAATACGTATCGAAGAAGAACTCAAGAAAAAATCAGAAGAACTGGAAACATTCAATAAAGCCATGGTGGGCAGAGAACTTCGCATCATTGAAATGAAGGAAGAAGTCAACCTGCTATGTGCTCAGCTCGGAATTAAACCTAAATATGTTATGGACTGGAAGGATAAAAAACAGGAATCATGACAAAAAATTACAGATAATACCTTCTTTATGAAAGAAAAGAAGAAAAATCCTGAATATACTTACAGCGGCATGGAATTACTGTTACGTGAAGGCATTGTATTATCTCCCAATCCTGCAATGATTCATGCAGAAAATGGCGAAGTGATTCTGATCAGCAAATCATTGTCCGACATGACAGGTTATACACTTGAGGATATTCCTACCATAAAGGATTGGGTATATAATGCCATTGACATAGATTATGAAGAAGCTCTGAACATCTTTACAGAGCTGTCAGAGAAACATGTCCCGGATCATAAAATGGAGTTCACCATCAGGACTAAAACAGGTGACAGAAGACAATGGGAGGTCGCGTTTGTTCCACTTGGCAAATTGCCTGACGGAAGGAAAGCTTTCCTCAGCGTGGCCGACGATGTATCTGATTTTAAACAGGTAGAGGAAGATTTAAAAAAACTGCGTGAAGATCTTGAACAATTAATCGATGCACGCACAAAGGATCTGGATAATTCCAGAAAAGCAGCAATGAATCTGATGATGGATGCCAATCTTCAAAAACAAGTTGCAGAAGAAGCACTTTATATGCTCGAAGAATCCAACAGGGAAATAAAAAAACTTTCCCGAGCTGTTGAACAAAGTCCTGCTACTGTCGTCATCACCGATCTGCAGGGAAACACCGAATATGTCAATACCACATATACTGAGATAACAGGTTATACTTCCGAAGAAGCCATCGGCATCAATCTTCCCCTTTCAAATGCCCGCGATTATCCGGATAACGATTTCCAGGAACTTTGGAAAACCATTCAATCAGGTAAAACCTGGCGAGGAGAATTAAAGAATAAAAAGAAAAACGGCGAAATATATTGGGAATCGGCTTCGGCTTCGCCCATTTTTAATGAAAAGGATGAGATCACACATTTTGTGCTGGTGCGGGAAGATATCACTGACCGTAAACGCATGGAGAATGAGCTCATCGCCGCTAAAGAGGAAGCCGAAGCAGCCACTAAAGCAAAAAGTGATTTCCTGGCCAATATGAGCCATGAGATCAGGACTCCCATGAATGCCATTCTTGGTTTTGCCAACCTCCTGAACAGGCATATATCCGATCCCCAGCTTAAAAGCTATATTGACTCCATACATTCCAGCGGTAAGAGCCTATTAGCCCTGATCAATGACATTCTGGACCTGTCGAAAGTAGAAGCAGAAAAAATGGAACTTAATCCGCACTATATTGATCCCATTCCATTGTTCAAAAACATGGAAGATACCTTCTCGCTTAAAATAGGCAAGAAAAAAATCAATTTCAGCATTCATTTAGATCCCGACCTGCCCGAATCAGTTTACCTCGATGATGTGAGAATGAAGCAAATCCTCTTCAATCTGCTGGATAATGCCATTAAATTCACCGAAAAAGGTTATGTCAAACTGACGGTTGAAGCCGTCAACCGGAATAAGTTATATGTAATGGATGAACAAAAAGAAGTTACCGACCTGATCATTAAAGTTGAAGACACAGGCATAGGTATTCCGATAGCGGAACAGGATAGGATCTTTCAGTCATTTACTCAGGTAAGGCGTCAGGATTATAATAAATATGGCGGTACAGGACTGGGCCTGACTATCTGCAAGAGACTGGTGGAAATGATGAATGGGGAGATTTCTGTTGAAAGTGAAGTAAATAAGGGGAGCACGTTCATCATCAAACTTTGGGAAATCCCTGTCTCAGATGAAATCACCCGGAAAGAATCCAGGCATATCATCGATCCGGAAAAAATCAAATTTCATAAAGCCAAAGTACTTATAGTTGATGATATCGACAGCCATCGGCAGTACCTTTTGGAAGCATTGCACGATACAGCTCTTGAAACTATTGAAGCCCATAACGGAGAAGAAGCTGTCCCTCTCATCAGGAAGGGGGATTTCTCGTTGGTGATAACCGATATCGGGATGCCCGGCATTAACGGCTTTGAACTACTCAAGATCATCAGAAATGATGAAAAATTCAAACACATACCTGTTATTGCCCTCACTGCATCGGCTATGTCATCGCAGATTAAAAGAATACACCAGTACGACTTCAATGGACTGTTAATAAAACCTGTCAGCCTGGATAGCCTGTATAATGAACTGATCAAATACCTCCCGCATACTATTCCGGATGAACAGGCAGAGGAAGCAGGTGACATTGAACCTATATCACAGGAGGCATTGAAAAGCCTGCCTCAGATTATCGGATATCTGGAAGGCGATTTGATGCTCTCATGGAATAGAATTGAAGAACAACTATCTGTTGAAGATATCACACTATTCGGTAAACAAATTTCAGAACTGGGTTCAAAATACGACATTCAGTTGCTGATCCGTTATGGAATACGGATAAAGCAGTCGGTAAATAGCTTTGACGTGGAAATGATGATGTCCGATATGAAAGATTTTCCGAAAATTATTGAAAGTCTGAAAAAAGCTAATGAACAGGTTTAATCCGATTTGCTAAGATATCTGAATATTAGACATTTAATACCGCGAACCACTTTTTGTTGCCAGAAAATACCTCTCAGGCCCTTCTTCTTTCATTCTGTTTTGAACATCTATCCAGCGTTTTTTCAAATGTTCATCGAAATTGGTCGTTTTACATGGGAACTCCGGGCATTGAAAACAGAAATCAACATGCCTGGCTACAGCACAGCTTTTCACATTACAGGCCTTGTATAACTGGCAGGTGTCCATACGGCAACCTTTGCAGTGCCCTTTGGCAAAATATGACACCATCTCCTTGAAATATGGATAGAAAAGGAAAATCGGTTCATGCAATAACTTTACAAACCGTTCGGCATATTTATCAAAATCACCCAGGGCTTCCTGCAGCTTTTGGCTGTATTCTCTGATCGGTCCCCCTTGAAAAGCAAAACATTTTGAACAATACAGGCCACAGGGACCAAGGGCATCCAAAATCTCTTCAGGGCTTGCTGTCTGAGCTTCACTTCCCTCCGTTTCCAGGAATTCGACAGGTGCGCCATCACTCAGGACGAAAGCAACCCTGATGCCTTTGGAAGGACTGTTGGGAGATATAAGGATCTCATGCCCTTCAAGAGCCTTCTCAAGATGGTCTACCTCAAAGGCAACATGAGGCACAGTCCTGACAATCTCCGGTAAAGGGCTGCCGGCCTCGAAACGTATCCACTCAATGTGAAATGGGCTTTCATCATAACCCGATACAAACATTTTGAATGGCTCCAGGTAAATTTCGTTCGGTCGTGGTGTGTCGGTAGGAATACCCAGGTGATGGTACTTCATCTCATTTTTTCTTCAAAGATATAACATAGGCAGGCATGAACTTTAAATCTCAATCCTATTTCATCTTCCTGATAAATTCAATCAGATAATTTATGGAAGGCCGATTTTTTAACCCTGCTAAAAGATCGTTCTGAACGATTTAATAATAACTTGACCCATCCCAGCAATGGGTGCACAGCTTTTCCTTCGGTAAGCCAATGGCAGCGACCAAATCGCTGAGTTCCTGATATTTCAGGGAGGTGAGTCCCAGGTTTTGCCTGATCTGATCAACCATCAGATGATATCTTTCAGATTGAGGATCACTGTAATCGTTATAGTCAACATCCTCTGTCCCTTCAATCTGGCTTATCGATTTACGTGAAGCCAGTTCCAGGGTGTTTCTGGCACGGGAAAAATTCAAAAACATACAAGGGTAAGTGAGAGGTGGACATGCAATACGCATATGAACTTCTGCAATACCGGCATCAAATAAATCGCGTGTATTATCTTTTAGCTGGGTTCCTCTCACAATAGAATCGTCGCAAAATACACCCTTTTTGCCCTTTATGAGAGCTTCATTCGGTATCAGCTTCATTTTGGCTACCAGATCACGCATTTGCTGACTTTGGGGCATAAAACTGCGTGGCCATGTAGGGGTATATTTGGTATAAGGACGCATATAAGGCATTTTTCTTTCATTACTGTACCCAATGGCATGCCCAACACCACTGTCAGGGATACCGGTAACAAAATCAGCATCCACATCGTCTTTGCGTGCCAGCGCCGCACCACAACGGTACCGGCAATCCTCAACGTTTATCCCTTCATAACAACTGGGCGGGTAACCATAATATACCCATAGGAATGCGCATATCTGCATTTTTTCACCGGCCGCCTTTAGCGTCTGACATCCCTCGGCGGTTATGAAAATAATTTCACCGGGACCAATGAACTTTTCAGTCATGAAATTCAAATTGGCAAAAGAGGATGTCTCTGATGCCACAGCATATGCATGCTCTTTCCTGCCAATGATGATGGGTGTTCTCCCTAACTTATCGCGGGCGACAATAATACCTGTTTCCGTAAGTATCAGCATAGAGCATGAGCCTTTCACAGATGCAAATACATTTTCAATACCCGAAACAAAGTCCTGTTCCTCACTTATAAGCATGGCCACCAGCTCTGTCGGATTGATGACACCCTGACTGTTTTCCGAAAAATGCCTGTGCTTCTTCAGAAATTTTTCTTCAAGTTCGGTAAGGTTGACGATTCTACTGACGGTAGCAATGGCAAACTTCCCCAGATGTGAATATACGACCAGAGGCTGGGCATCCGTGTCACTTATCACGCCTATACCTCCTAATCCCGAAAAGTCTTTCAGGTGATCTTCGAACTTATTCCTGAAATAACCATTTTCAATGCTGTGGATGGCATTCTGAAAACCTTTATCCTGGTCAAAAAATGCCAATCCGGCCAGCTTGGTACCTAAGTGAGAATGGTAATCGGTCCCGTAAAAAACATCGTAAACACAATCTTCTTTTGAAACACTGCCAAAAAAACCGCTCATGGTTGTAAATACTGATTATAGGAAAGTTTATGTCTGAGATGCAATAATAGTGAATTTCTTAATCACTATCGCCCCGGAGTACTATTTTTGAAAATTCCCTTAAGCACTGTTTTAAGAAATTTGTGACAGAATTTACCTGCCGTTTAACCGTTTACCGCAATATGGATGTTATTGATATACCTTTTTCGTCATTTCATTGAAAACAGTTTCAAACATGGGGCAAGCAACGACGTGGGCTCTCCATGGATCACCCTGAAGCTGAAAATAACCGGTGACAAGCTGAATTTTACCATTGCCAACAGCAAAGTGATTCCGAATGAAGACCAGCCTACCGGAATCGGTATTGAAAATGTAAAAAAACGCCTTCAGCTATTGTATCCCGACAGGCATCATCTGATTATTTCTGATGATGAAAGTGTTTTCCGGATCAAGTTGGATATAAATTTATAACTCAATGGAAAGTACCTCTCCGAAAACAAAATGCATAATCGTGGATGATGAGCCCCTGGCCATCAAACTGATAAAATCGCACGTCAAAAAAGTCGACACATTGGAAATCGTGGCCGAGTGCCGTAATGCTCTCCAGGCCATGGATGTCCTCAGAAAAGAAAACATTGACCTGATGTTTCTCGATATTCACATGCCCCAGATAAGCGGGCTGGATTTTCTCAAAATCCTCAGCCATCCTCCAAAGGTCATCCTCACCACGGCATACCGGCAGTATGCTCTTAAGGGCTTTGATCTCGACGTGGTGGATTATCCCCTAAGCCGATTTCATTGGAAAGATTCCTGAAAGCAGTGAACAGGTATTATGAAAGGATGGAAAAACCTTCAGGTAACATCGCAGTATCCCGCCAAACTCCTGCCGAAGAACCATTTATTTATATCCGGGATAATAAAAAAGTCTTCAAAGTATATTTGAAAGATATCTCATATATTGAAGGCTATGGTGAATACATTAAAATCCATGCGGAGGATAAAACTTATCTGACAAGAAAAACCATGCACGAGTTTGAAAAAAATTACCCTATGATCAATTTTTAAGGATTCATAAATCCTATATCGTTTCCATTCCTAAAATAAGCGCCTTCACGTCATTGACAGTCCATATTATGGGAATAGAATTGCCGATAGGCAGGAGCGTTAAAGATACAGTATGGAAAAAATTATTTAAGGACTCAAATCACGGTAGGTGAAAAAGACCGGTCTTCCCTTGCGTATATCGTAATAAGGTGCTATCTGTAAAATTTTATCACTGATTATTAATGCTTTACGAAATATTTTTCATTTTGTTGAAAAATATTTCACTTTCAGCCCCGACCTTTTCGGGTGTTTTGGTATTAATATTTTGTACGGAGTGATTATCGGATATATTATAGTTGCAAAACATAGAATTAATTTGTATATTTGGAACATAAAACTGACCGAAATGAAAAAACAGATTCTTTCCTCAATCGTCCCGGCATGTTTTTTATTGCTTTTCATCATCCTGAACTCTTTTGGAACGCCGCACTCTTCAGCAGTGGGAATTAAAGAGGATTATTTTAAAGTGATGACAACAGGCACATCAAATCCCTCAGTTTCGTATCATCAATCTCTTTTACCACCTGACAGCGGATATCTTGGCTTGACCTTTTCTACTTGGCCTGGCATACCCCGTCCGGATTCGGTTAGGATCATTATTGAGGGATATGGCATTGATACTATCGTACCATGTTGTTCTTATGGTGCTCGATTGCCATGCGGTGGGCCATTTATCAGGTGCAAGGCAGATGGTTATGTTTCCGTGGAAATAGAAAATGTAAACATATATTTTGAACAAACTGTTGATTTAGAAGTTATTTTCATAGAAATGCCTTATCCTGTTATCAGTGTATATGCCGATCCAAATCATCAGCCAAACATACCTTACATCAGTTGGTTTAAAATGCAGGACTGCCATCAATATCAATATGATGATGGCACAGCCGATAGTGTATTTGCATGGCCGGAAGAAGGCAATATGGCAGCAGTAAGGTTCACCCCCGACAGCTATCCGGCGCAAATCCTGGGTGCCGAAGTCAATATTTACGACGGAACCTGGCCTCCCGGTGACCTCTTTGCACCTTTTCAGATGGCACTTTATGATGATGACGGTACGAATGGTCTTCCCGGTACACAGTTGGCCATTACAACGATCGCACCCTACGAGTGGGGTTGGACCTATGCTGACTTCTCATCAGAAAACATCTTCATCACCGAGGGTGACTTTTATATTGTGAAAATTCAGGGTGGTAATTATCCCAACTGTTCCCCGGTGACCGTTGACATGTCGGATCCTGATGGCAGAAGCTATATTCAGGAAATTTCTACTCCGGGAGAATGGCAGCCTGTCGGCTTCGGTGATTTTTTAATTCGTGCATGGCAGAAAAATCAGGACATTGATAAAAATACTCCCCCAGGTGACATTGACAAATCAGGAACCGATGGTGACAGGCATTTATGCCATTATGATATTTATCGCCTTAAACCAGGAGATGAGTTTTATTACGAAAATTGGGTATTAATAAATGATCTTGTCCTGGATGAATTTTATTATGATACCGGTTGGATCAGCCAGGATACTGGATATTACAGGTACGCGGTGATAGCGTCATATTCTTATAATCAGTCCGAACCTGCGATGTCAAATGTGATTCGGAACGCGTTAAGCGTAACCATAAATGTCTTAACCGAATGCAATGAGTCACCCGAAGGAGCTCAAGTGCTCCTGGAAAATGATGACAATAATCCGGCTCATGTATATGAGGCATTAGCTCCCGAAAATGGTATTGTCGTCTTTAGTGATGTTGCTACCGGGTATTATTCACTTTGGGTCGAACTCGCTTATTTTCAACCGTATAGTCATGATAATATCCATATTGCAAACGACACTTCCTTAAGTTTAACATTACATAGTACCTGTTTACCCCCAACTATTATCCCGGATCCTTTGTATCCCGGATCCTTTAGAATCGTTTTCGCCGGCGGTGGTGCAGTAACCCTATATTCCGAAGACTTTGAAGGCGGAATCATACCACCTGGCTGGACACAGGAATTCATCGACAGTACAGTATACTGGACAGTTCAAACAGGCAGTCCTTCCGGGATACCCGACCAGGCACATTCGGGCTTATTCAATGCAGCCTTTGGCGGCACAAGTGCGACAACTATGCTCATTACACCTGAGTTTGACCTTAGCCATGTTTTTTGGCCTAAATTGACTTTCTGGCATACGCAAGCCGGAGACACGGTTCAGGATGAGCTTAAAGTCTATTACAAAAACTCTGACGCCACTCCATGGAAACCATTAACTTCTTTTTCTCAACAAAATATTTCCCAGTGGACACAAAGTGTGGTGACCCTTCCAAATCCATCAGAGCATTATAGAATCGGATTTAAAGGTGAGATTAACAATGGAGGTCTGGGTATTTGCCTCGATGATGTTGAAATACGCGCTGATACAACAATGAATGTTTCCCCACCGTGCCTCATTGGTTTTAATCTTTATCTTAATGGCACACATTTGGGATTTATGACGGAGTTGACATATACTTTCACTGATCTGGTTGTTGGCGAATTTTATGTTATTGGAGTTAGTGCACAATATCCAACATGTGAGTCAATGATCGTCGAATATCCATTTACCTATTATACGTGTGATTATTTTACTCCTCCGCAAAATTTTGGAGCATCAGCCGAAGGCATGGAGGTAAACTTAACCTGGAGCCCTCCTGCAAGTCCAGAACCCGGTATTTATGAAATTGCTTACGATGATGGCGTCCCTGAAAATGCCATAGCCTGGTACGATCCAGGTGCAATGACCGCCGTGAGGTTCACACCTGGAGGATATCCCTGTGAAATCCGCAAGTACCATATGCACATCTTTGATGGGTCATGGCCTGTAGGGAATAATTTACAGTCATTCATGATCCACGTCTATGACGATGATGGTGCAAATGGTTACCCCGGAACAGATCTGGGATCAATGGAAGTGACTCCTGCCAATTACGAATGGGTTGAATTTGATATCGACAGCCTGGATGTGTCAATAGGAAGTGGAGACTTTTACCTGGCACATGAACAATTACATACCTACCCGGATTGTCCTCCTACAGCTGTCGACGAAACATCAGCAGGACAGGGTCGAAGCTATGACCGCGCCGTGGGAGCCAGCTGGGCAACAGGACAGTACGACCTGTATATGATCCGAGCTACAGTTTATGGGCCTTTTGGGGGAGATCATATAGTAAAGTCCTATGTTCTCCCTGCTAAACCCTCTATGTCACCAAATGATGAAGCTGTTTCATTAAGACCATCCGTCAACACAAGCACTAATAATTCCAGCGGAACCTGCCGGTATCTGTTTGATGACGGTACGGTACGTTTCAGCCTCATAGGATATGATATCTTTAGAAATGATGTAATAATTAATGAATCCATTGTCACTGACACTCTATATACGGATATTGTATCCCCCGCAGGCATCTATGAATATAATCTGATCGCAGTGTATGACATGGGTGTAAGCTGTCCCTTTGATACGTCATTGACATTTGAATGCGGAAGCGAATTCCCTACACCGGAGGGAATTTACGCCGACAATCTCAATAATGGTTATATTTTCGTTAGTTGGGACCCACCATCCGAAGAAAATTCACAAAAATTACAGCAAACTCATCAGAAAAACACGCCTGCTTCTTTGAATCCCATAAACAATGGCTCAATTAAATCAATTGCCACGTTTACTCTCATTGGGTATAATCTTTGGAAAAATCAGGAGTTACTGGCCTTTGTATCTGCGCCGGATACCTGCTATTATGATATAGTCACTGAATCAGGTAACTATGCGTATTACGTTTCGGCCCTATATTATTCAGGAGAGTCATGGTGGACTGGTCCTGCAACTGTTTATATAAATGGAATAGGTAGTGTTAAAGGAAAGGTTACTGATGCTCTTACTTCTTTGCCCGTCGATGGTGCACAGATTACACTTTACCCTGGGGGGTATACAGATATCTGTTCTCCGGATGGTCAGTATTTAGTCTTTAATATCCCCCATGGGTATTATATGATGACAGTAGAGAAAGATGGATATTATCCGGCGACATCAAATATTTCCATTCCCTATTATAATATTAACCGCAACATAACACTTACGCCAAACTCCATTGCTTTTTTACCATTCTATGAAAATTGGGAGTCCTTTTCGTATGATGATCAAAATTGGTCTTTTGCACCGTACCAGGGTAACTGGATCATTTTCCCGGAAGAAGGAAACCCATTTCCTTCAGCAGGATTCGTATGTGATAATACGGTGTCAAATTACTCCTTTGCTTTGGTGAGTCCCAATATTTTACTTAATCAGCCTGATGATAGTATCACCCTTGGATTTGACCTGAACATCATCAACAATAGGGATGGTGCCAGGGGCTTAAATAAATTATCTGTTGAAGTATGGAACAACATCTATTGGATTACTGTAGATGAAATCGATGATTCTACCGGAACAAACTGGATAACTTATAATTACGACATCAGCGACTATATTACCTGGCCTTCATTGAAAATCCGGTTTGTAACCAGTGGCGGAGGGTGGGGCGATTATGTTTCATGTCTAATTGATAATATCACGGTCCGTTCAGAATATTTAGTTCAACTTTATGGTTATATAACTGATATACAAGGAGAAATAATTCCATATGGAGAAATTACTGTTGAGGGTTATGAGCCGGTTATGTCCAATTCCTCAGGTTATTATTCTGTTGAGGTCGCATCAGGCTATTATAACGTAACCGCTGAAGCAGAAGGATATTATTCAGATACTATCAAAGGAATAGATATCCGTTATGGTTTGCATTTTGATTTTATTCTTGAAAAGATCCTTTCAGTTCCTCCAGTGATGAATAATACAACTTTATTAATCTATCCCAATCCTGCTACATCCGTCGTTTACTTCAAACTCCCGCCAAACAGTGAAAAGATTATCGTATACAATATCCAGGGGCAAATAATTTACAGGTTAGATACTAAAGGCCAATTATTTATTCAAACCGACCTTTCCGGTTTTGAGAAAGGATTCTATATCGTTCGCTGTATTCTTGATGATGGGAAAGTCTTGACAAAGAAAATGATACTTGAATAAAGGGATGACATCTCCGCGGAGATGTCATCCCTTTATTCTTGATCTATTTCACCGGATTCCCGTCGCCATCCACAAAATAAATATCCTTGATACCCATCTCACGGATACCTTGCTCTATCTTGGCCCTGTCGCCGACGATCACCCATTGTATCTGATCAGGAAGCATCAGCCGTTTGGCTGCATTATTGACATCATCCCATGTCAGCGACCTTATCATGCCGGGATATTTGCTGAAATAATTATCCGGAAATCCATAGTTGACGATTTGTTCAAGTGATCCTTCAATCGACCACATGGATTCCCACAATCCTGCAAGCTGGCATGACTGAACTCATCCTGTGTCACCGGTTTATCACCAATAATACCCTTTACCTCTTTGAGTATCTCCTGCATGGTTTCTTTTGTTTTGTCGGTCTGCACCGGCGCCCACATCATAAACGGCCGTTGTCCGGCCACATCATTAAAGAATGAGTAAGCTCCATAGCTCCAATGTTTGTCTTCACGTATATTCATAAATAACCGCGCACCGGCTTCTGAACCAAATATCTTATTCATGATATCCATGGCGATAGTACCATTATCTTTCGGTGAAGGTGCCAGAAAGCCTGCAAAGACTTCCGACTGTGGGGCTTCGGGCTTGTCAACAATATATACCGCCGGCTTCTGCCCCGGTGCTACCGCTGGTACCTGCTTTCCCGGAATCTGGCCTTTTTTCCATGCACCGAATAATTTCTCCAGCCTGGGCAATATTTCATCCATTGTTATGTCACCTACCACGATGAGTGTTGAATTATTCGGCAGGAACCATTTTTTATGAAAATCCCTGACATCATTCAGGGTGACCTTCGCGACTGTCTCTTCAAAACCGCACCCATTCCAAGGATTTCCATACGGGTGTTCTTCTCCGTACAAAACCTTTGGGTATACCCGGGTGGCTATGCTCGATGGAACGATTTTATCTCTTTTAATTCTATTAATTTGTAACTTTTGTATCCTGTTAAAGTCACTTGCAGTAAATGACGGGGTAAGTATGACCTCTGCAAATAAAGCACATGAAGGGTCAAGATTCTGTTTTAATGTCGACAGTGCAACATAAGAATTATCCAGTGAGGCCCCTGTTGTTATCCGTGCACCAAGGATATTCAGCTCATCGCTGAGCTCAGATCCTGTTCTTTTATTTGTCCCCTCGTCCATCAGATCCGATGTCAGCCTTGATAAACCTGCCATGTCGCCTGCATCAGCCGCATAGCCTGCATCGGTGAGCATCGAAAAGACCACCAGGGGAATTGAATGAACCTCTGCTAAAACCACCTTCAGACCATTGCTGAGTTGGATACGCTGAACTTCAGGAAATCTTGCCAGTGGCGGCTCCTCCGTTGCAGGAAATGTTGAGCGGTCAACACCTTTATCACTGGCGTTGACATCAGGAAACGGAAGAACCTCCAGAGTGTAATCCCCGTCGGTGAGCCATTCCGCAGCCGTATTCTGAAGGTCAGCAGCAGTGGCGTCATACATCCGCTTCAGAAAATTTTTTAAAGGACAGGATCTCCGCCAAAAGTTTCGCACGTGGCAAGTATATCGGCTTTGCCGGAAAATCCGCCTATTTGCTCCATGCCCCTGATGAAACCTAAAATAATCCGGTTTTTTACCAGTAACAGCTCATTTTGAGTAGGTCCCTGTTTTATGAATGTGTTGAGCTCCTCCATCACAATTTGTTCTGCCCTGGCAAGGTCCACATCTGGCTTTAGATCGACCTGAACAGTAAATACTCCACTAATCTCACGCGACTCATTGTATGCTGATACATTGGTGGCTATTTGTTCGTCCATGACGAGACGCTTATATAACCTTGAGGACTTGCCTGAGGCAAGGATGGAACTTATGAGGTCAAGATAATCTGCTTCCGGTGTGCCCCACTGAGGGACATTCCATATCTTGTAAAGACGCGGCTGAGCAACCATATCCTGTGCTGTTTCATGATGTGATCCTGATCTTTTTAATATCCAGGCTTTTTGCTTGGTGATGGGCGGACCCGGAGGAATATCACCAAAATATTTTTTTACCTTTTCAAGCGCCACTTCCGGTGTGATATCACCGGCAAGCACCAATACCGCATTATTAGGACCATAATAGGTACGGAACCATTCATGAACGTCGTCCAGCTTGGCAGCGCCCAGATCTTCAAGGCTTCCACCGATATCCCATGAATATGGATGCCCTGGAGGAAATGCCCCCTTGCAGATTAATTCCAACGTCACACCATATGGGGCATTCTTACCCTGACGTACCTCGTTTTGTACTATTCCCCTCTGCTCATCAAGCCGCTCCTGGGATATGGCAGCTTTCAGAAATCCCATACGATCCGACTCCATCCAGAGGACAAAATCCAGAGCCAATGTCGGAAACACATCAATATAATTGGTACGATCTTCTGTGGTCGAACCATTCACCTCCGATGCACCGGCATCCTGCACTGGCTTGAAATAATCCGAATTATAATGCTCACTGCCATTGAACATCAGGTGCTCAAATAAATGAGCAAATCCTGTTTTACCCGGTTTTTCATCCTTTGAGCCTACATGATACCAGATATCCACTGCCACAATTGGAGCTTTGTGGTCTTCATGAACGATCAGTGTCAAACCATTATCCAGTACAAATTTCTTATACGGGATATCAATTCCCTCTGTTGAGATAACCTGTGCCTGGCTTTGACCAAAAGATTTGCCCTGAAAGCATACACTGAACATGACAAGCATCAGGGTTGCTACCTTGATACAGTTTTTAATACCTGTGTTAATGATCATTGTTATCATAGTATTTAATCCTTATATATTTATAATTTTGCTGATATATTCTTTGATCGAGCTGATATACCAATATGATATCCAGCCCAAATTTGAATAAAGGATTCAACAGGAAGAAAACTATTCGATATTATCCAATGACCTGACGATAATTAATTTATAAAAGCAGATATCTCACTTGGTCGATTAAATGACGGATTTCGACTTTAATTGATTGAATTTCATCGATTTCTTGTTTATTTTAGTTTCCATGGTTTTAGTTTTGTATTTATTGCAGTATATTTAAGGTTCCATTTTTATAATGAAAAAGAAACACATCTTTTTTACTTCATGCCTGTTTGTGGATTTACCTTCTCTACCCGGAATTCACACCGGTGCTTTTTGACATGAAGGTTGATCCGTCATATTATCTGCTTTTGCCGCTGAATATTGTCCTTCAATTGATAAACTTTTACCTGTTTTATTTCTTTGTCATACCTGCCCTGTTCAAGATCAGGTTCAAATTCTTCAGTGTTATTATTGGATTATTTCTGGTAGGTCTTATAGTCGGATTTAAGCTCATCGTATATTACTATTACAATAAGTGGATTCTTCAGGTTCGGGAAGAAGATCTCCTATTTACAACCCGCATCGTCTTTCAGGAAATTCGTGTGTCGCTGGTCATGAGTCTTTATGCATTATTCATACGTTTCACTATCGACTGGTTCCAGAGCCAGAAACAAAAAGCTGAACTGATAAACCAGAACTAGGCCAGTGAAATTGCTCTCCTGCGATCACAGGTGAATCCGCATTTCCTGTTCAACACCCTTAACAATATTTACTCTTTGGTGTACCGGAAGTCGGATGATGCACCGGAAGCAGTGATGAGACTTTCGGGCATCATGCGTTACATGCTCTATGATTCCAACACGGATAAAGTATTGCTCGAAAAGGAGATCGAGTACCTGAAAAGTTTCATTGAGCTTCAGAAGCTGCGTATCAAAAATAAGGATTTTGTCGGATTCAATATACGGGGAACTGTCGAAGGCCGGACCATCGCTCCGATGCTGCTGATACCATTTGTGGAAAATGCTTTCAAACATGGAAGTAAAAGAGTCAGCTCACCCGGCATCATGATCAATTTGATCATTGAACAACAAAAGATTATCTTTGAAGTTGTGAATTATGTCAGGCAGGGCAGTATGGCAAATAAGGATAAAGGAAAAGGGATTGGATTACAGAATATACAAAGACGACTGGAACTGATGTACCCTGATAAACATCTGCTGGAGATAAGCCAGGACGAAGAATTATACCTTGTTAAACTGGTTATTGTGAACTAAATGAAAATCACTTGCATTGCCATCGACGATGAGCCCCTGGCTCTGGATATCATTAAGGACTATTGCAGTAGGGTTCCTTTTCTGAATATCCTGAAAACATTTGATTCGGCCCTCGAATCCATTGACTTTATAAGAAATAATAAAATCGATCTGTTATTCCTGGATATCCAGATGGAAGAACTTACTGGCATTCAGCTATTGAATATCCTTAAACAAAAACCACTGGTGATCTTCACAACAGCTCACGACACCTATGCCCTCCATGGATTCGAACTGGATGTGGTTGATTACCTGCTGAAACCCATCTCTTTCGAACGTTTTTTAAAAGCTGTGGATAAAGTGTATGAAAAAATACAGCTGTCCGCCTTGGTCAAGACCGAAGCCATTAATACACACTCTGTAAGCCCTAAAGAAGATTACTTCTTTGTTAAAACCGAATTCCGTTTTGAAAAAATACACTTCTCCGAGATCCTTTATATCGAAGGTATGGGCGATTATCTGAGGATTTTTACCCAGACAAAAAAGATTATGACTCTGCAGAACTTCCAAAAAATGGAGGAAATGCTGCCCCCGAATAATTTTTGCCGTGTACATAAATCCTATATCGTCGCACTGGATAAAATAGACAGCATTGAACGCAACCGCATTAAAATCAGCGACAGGATAATCCCTATCAGTGAATCCTATAAAAAGACCTTCTTTGATTTCCTTGAAAAAAGAAAACTTTAAATATATCCTGCAGGTCTTTTATTACAGGAAGAATTATTTTAGTCTGACTTTCTGGCAATATTACATTTATTTAACTTTTTGATTTATACCATCCTTAAGTCTTACCAAGTCATTAAAACCTAATTATTTTCACTACTTTTGCAAAATTATTTATTTGAAATGAGCATAAAGAAATCAAAAAAAACCGGTAAAACCGATAAAAAAGAACGGTTGAAAGGGAATACTTTCATTAATGCGGTAGTATCTGTTTTTATTAACAATCCCTTCAATGGCTTCAACTTCCGTCAGGTTGCCAAATTCTTGGGAGCCCAAGATAAAGCCAGTAAAGAACTTATTAAAAATATTCTGTTTGAACTTGAAGAGGATGAACAGATCATCCAGATCAGCCGCGGAAAATACCAACGCCATCCCAACCTTGTCACCGACCATATCTCCAAAACCACCATAACTGGTATTGTTGATATGAAACAAACCGGAAAGGCATACATAATAACCGAAGAGCTGGGTGAAGACGTTTATATAGCATCTAATAATACTTACCATGCCCTTCATGGAGACAAAGTCAGGGTGCGTTTGTTCCCCAAACGTAAAGATCGTAAGCTTGAAGGGCAGATAATTGAAGTCATTTCCAGATCAAAAGTGCATATTGTCGGGATTATACAGGCAACCTCAAAGTTTGCCTTTGTGATACCTGATAACGTGTCAGTACCGGTCGATCTGTATATCCCTCTTGAGAAACTGCATGGTGCACGAAACGGGGAAAAAGTCATCGCACGCATCACCGAATGGCCCGAGCAATCCAATAATCCTTTTGGAGAAATCATCGAAATTTTAGGTCAGCCCGGAAATAATGACGTGGAAATGAACGCCATACTGGCAGAATACAATTTCCCGCTCAGATTTCCGAATCCTGTCATTAAGGAAGCTGAAAATTTTTCTGAATCCATACCTGATGAAGAGATCAAAAAAAGAAAAGATTTCCGCAACGTCATCACCATTACTATTGACCCTGAAGACGCCAAAGACTTTGATGATGCCCTGTCGCTCCGGCGTATCGACAATGACACATGGGAGGTAGGTATTCACATAGCAGATGTTTCCTGGTATGTCCGAAAGGATTCTGTTCTTGATGAGGAAGCCTTCCTCCGTGGCACATCGGTCTACCTCGTCGACAGAACAATACCTATGTTGCCTGAAAAGCTGTCAAATAACATTTGTTCCCTGCAGCCCGGAAAAGATAAACTCTGCTTCTCTGCTGTTTTCATCATGGATGATGATGCGAACATCCTCAATGAGTGGTTTGGTAAAACCGTCATCAACTCCAACTGCCGGTTTAACTATAATGAAGTTCAGAAAATCATTGAGGGTGATAATGGTGATTTCAAAGAAGAAATTATGATCCTTCATGACCTGGCATCGAAACTCAGGGAAGAACGCTTTAAAAAAGGATCAATCAACTTCAAGACCACAGAAGTGAAATTCAGGCTTGATGAGAATGGGAAACCCCTTGAAACGTATATTAAGGAACAAAAGGAATCAAATTTCCTCATCGAGGATTTTATGTTGCTGGCTAACAAAAAAGTCGCAGAAAAAATTGGAAAGATTAAAGGTAAGTCCGTCCCAAAAACTTTCGTATACCGCATTCATGATAAGCCCAGTCCTGAGAAACTGAATGACTTCGTAGAACTGGTGCGGAAACTTGGTTATTCGATGAATACCGGCTCCAGAAAAGGACTGGCCACTTCATTCAATAACCTCTTCCGCCAGATAGAGGGCAAAGGTGAAGAAAATATGATTGAAACCATTGCCATTCGTACTATGGCTAAAGCTATTTATTCTACCCAGAACATTGGTCATTATGGTCTTGGATTCGACTATTATTCCCACTTCACGTCTCCTATACGACGGTATCCCGATCTGATGACACATCGCCTGCTGTATGCTTATTTAAACGGACAACCCAGCGTGGATGCTACCGTCTTAGAGGAGAAATGTGATCACTCTTCCGATATGGAAAAAAAAGCTGTCGAAGCCGAACGGGCCTCGGTAAAATACAAACAGGCTGAATACCTCTCCGATAAGATAGGACAAGAATTTAACGGTCTTATATCCGGCATAAGCAAATGGGGCATATTCGTCGAACTGGAAGGTAGCAAATGCGAGGGCAGAGTGGCTATGAAAGACATGCTCGACGACTTTTATTACCTCGATGACGAAAATTACCGCGTCATCGGACGAAAATACCGGAAAGAATATAAACTGGGCGACCCCGTGAGGGTGATTGTTAAAGAAATTAACCTTTCAAGGAAACAGATGGATTTTGAACTCGTAGAAAAGGATTAGTATGTTGTTTTGATACTGACCTCCATTCAGCATGAAAAGACTTAAGGCATATTTGTTATGGATTCTGAATTTTCTGCAAAAAGAGATATGGAGAATTCCTCTTAAAGCCTTACCGCGGCGGAAATCATTCCTCTTCAGACAGATACGCATGCTCCTCATTGTGGCCAAAGGCCTGCAGGAAGAGCGTATCTCCTCTAGAGCATCGGCATTAACTTACTTTTCCCTCCTAGCCTTCGTTCCTGTGCTGGCCATTTTATTTGGAATCTTCAAAGGTTTTGGCATTGAAAAATACCTCGAAAAATTAATTTATGCCAACTTCTCATTCCAGAAAGAGGTGATCGATCAGATCGTTCTGACAGCTAAACAGGCTCTGGAAAGTGCCAGCGGTGAGATTGTCGCCGGTATAGGCCTGATCATTCTTTTATGGGCCGTTATCAGGGTGCTGAGCGTCATTGAACAAACATTCAATGATATCTGGCAGGTGAAAAAATCACGGGGAATGGCCCGCAAATTCAGTGACTATTTTGCCCTTCTCCTACTGGCGCCAATGATGATGATCCTCGCTAGCAGTTCAACTGTTTACCTCACAACACGTATTAGTACCCTTTCAGGACGCTCTGAATTCGTAGAATATGTCGGAGATGTGGCACTTTTTCTTCTTCAACTGGCTCCCTATGTCCTTATATGGATATTGCTCACCATCCTCTATATGGTCATTCCCAATACAAGAGTGAAGTTTAAATCCGCTCTCCTGGCAGGAATTGTCGCCGGAACCCTATTCCAGGTCGTGCAATGGATATATATCAGATTCCAGATCGGCGTCACAAGCTATAATGCCATTTACGGGAGCTTCGCCGCTCTGCCCCTGTTCCTCCTGTGGTTGCAGACTAGCTGGTATATTGTCCTCCTCGGAGCGGAGATATCCTATGCCAATCAGAATGTCGAAAAATTTGATTACGAAATGGGACATTCCACCATCAGTCACTCTTACAGCCGATTGTTATCACTGCTGATAGCGCACCGGATCATCAGAAACTTTGTGGAAGGGAAAAAACCGATGTCCATTAACGAAATTGCTCATGCACTGGATATACCGGTCCGTATCGCCAGCACCCTGACATATGAACTGGCAGAGTGCGGGATCTTCTCCGAAACCTATACATCAGAATATAAAGAACGTGCCTATCAGCCGGCAAGAGATATCAACACCATGACAGTCCAGTCCATAGTGGAAATTCTTGATAGAAAAGGTGAAGATCACATTCCAGTGCCATTATCAAAAGAATATGCCCGTCTTAAGGAGGCGACTGCTGCATTCCGCCATGATCTCGAAAACCATCCGGAGAATGTCCTGCTGAAAGATTTATAGCTTCAGCCATCCTGTACACAATTTGTATTTTTACAATTTATAACTTCGCTGAAGTTGTATTGCATAGTTATGGCTATTGAAAAGGTCTACAAAGTTGCAAAAAAAGACTTGCCACATCTTCATGACGTGGCAAGTCCATTGTTATAAACCAAACTCCACTAATACTGTTTTTTGCACCCTCACCGGTTTTCCATTGTCTATTCCCGGCTCCCAGGATCCACTTGTCATTTTTATCAGCCGTATTGCCTCCTCATCACACCCATAGCCCAGGCTTCCTGTCACTTCAATATTGGTAACAGAACCATCCTTTTCAACTATGAAAAGGACAGTAACCGTACCTTCAATGCCCTGTTCCCTTGCCGGCCAGGGATAAACCATGTTTTGACGGATGTATTCATCAAATGTCAGCCTATCTTTGCTGAATGAGGGCATCTGTTCAGTAATTGTATATAGCATGTCTGAATCTTCAGTTTCTTCACTGCCATGGCTGACATTCCCGTAGTCCCTGCTTCTACCTGCAGTAAACATCCCAGTTGCCTCTTGAAGCATTGGCGCTGCTATACCACCCACACATTTCATTATTCCGGCTGATCCGGAGCCACTCTCAAAACCGATCGCATAATCACTCACTCCTTCGGGCATTGGCAATGGTTGTTTTACAGTAGTGACCTTACCATCGGTATTTCTTACCTCTTTGTCAATAGCCACAAACGACGTATACCTTGTAAGCAAATTATATTTCAATCCTAAATCCAATATTTCTTTATCACGTTCATTATCAGCATTGTCTGCACCTGAATAATCATCCAGTAAGCGTATTCTTTCCCTTGCCCATAAATACTTCAATGCCCGGTTATTGGCTGAGGGGCTGGAATTTTTAACATCTATCGTATATGTAAAACACATATTGGCTGTTAATCCCGTTAAATCGATCTTCCCTCCCGCTGTTCCTTTCCATTTTCCAAAAATAATGACAGGCCGTTGAGCTAACACATCGGGAATTGACAGGGGTTCGACATCATATACATCAAAACCCGTATAGGTAACTTTTATATGACTCATTACCGGAGTTCCGATATATTCCCTGAACTTCTTAACCTGTTGATCGGTTTCAGCCGGATTGGTGACGATAAAGGGTACTCCCATGCCTGCATGCGCAATGCCTTCAATAAAATACCTGTTCACAGAACTGCCAATGCCAAAGGCAAAAAAATTGGCATTGGAAAGGTTTGTCCTGATCAGGTCGAACACTTCCCTTTCCACGGTGACAAAACCATCGGTAGCGATAATATAACTCCGCGCAAAGTTTTCGGACCTGTTTAATTCAAAAGCCCGCTTTAAAGCCGGAACGATCTCCGTGCCGCCACCTCCGTCTGACAGATCGATAAGGTCAATAGCATTATGGATATTTTCAGGTGTAACAGGCAATGGATATTCGGATAATACTCTGGACCCGCCCGAAAACAACATGACATTGAACTGGTCTCCCGGCCGGAGATTGCTGAGTAAGTCCTTCATCAGTTTTTTGGAGATATCCAGTGGATAGCCATTCATTGATCCTGATACATCCATAATAAAAATGTATTCCCTCGGAGGGATTTGACTTTCAGTGACCTTTGCCGGAGGTTGCACCATGGCAAGAAAAAATTTCTCGTCTTCACCCTCAAATAAAAGCAATCCCGACTCGATTTTATCTCCTGCCAGCCTGTACTGCAGGATGAAATCTTTATTACCACGGGACTGATCACCAGGATTTAATTTAATTGCTGCTGATCTGGTATCCGGGTAACCGATATCCACCTGGTGTGATGTGCACCGAACCTCCCTGATAGCCATACCTGACTGAATATTCAATGAGATATTAAAACTATAACTTGGTTTCTCACCCTTATGAGTGTATGGATTGGCAATCCAGTTCTCATTTGCCGGAGCCTCTTCTTTCAGGATATTTGAATAGCGCGGTCCGACAACTGTTGGATACATAAACTCATATACTCCCTTATCAGGTATCAGCAGTTCCGTGTAGCACATTTCCACTTTTATCTCATCACCAGGCAGGATATTGGCTACATTCATCCGGAAAACATTTGGTCGTTCCTCTTCGAGCAGGGAAGCACTTTTACCGTCATTCTTTGCCTCCTCGTAATCCTGCCGGGCTTTTTGCCGTTCTTCTATTTTTGCTTCAATCGTGCGCTCTCCTATCGTCATCTTCATGCTGTAAACCGCAGCACGCGTGGATGCAGGAAAGATATAAACCGCCTCCAGAACATTCTTTCCTTCATTACGGTAAATCTGGGTGACCTTTACATCAGCAATAACTCCGGCTATGTCAACAACCGCAGAGGTAGATTTCATTGGTAACTGATCCAATGCCGGATCATCACTCTTGACAAAAAAGTATGGCGACAAGGTTCTGTCTGTTGTGTCAGGCATATACACACCGATGAACCCGCCTTGCGAAAAAACAGAACTGCTGATCGAAAAAATACCGATAATGATCAACAAAAACATTCTGAACTTCTGAATTGAAAAAATCTTTGTTTCCATTTTTGTAGGTTTTTAATGATACTGAAATTGAATGACACAACATTGAGATGCAGAACTGAAATTTTTTCCATAAAAATCTTTCCGGCACTATGCACCTTCTTTGTTTAACTTTGTAATCAATTGGAATGAATCCCAGAGCAAATTGAGCTCTGCGAAATACCGCTCCAGCGATACTTTGGATTAAATTCCGAAGCGAGCTGCGGGCAATTTGACCAAGTCACCTCTAACTCTTTCAGCGGTATGTTCCTCAGGTCAAAGTTGTTCAGTAAAAAGAATACACTCCCTGAAACCGATAGTGATCTCATCGCCCGGTTCCGCTCATCGAACAACCCGCACATCATCGGCGAATTATTCAACAGGTATACACATCTGGTCTTTGGAGTATGCATGAAGTATTTAAAGGATGAAGAGGAAGCAAAGGATGCCGTGATGCAGATCTTTGAAAACCTCTTTAAAGACCTCAATGTGCATAATGTCGAAAATTTTAAAAGCTGGCTTCACACGGTGACAAAGAATTATTGCCTGATGGAGCTGCGAAAAGCCAGAGCGGAAGCAATATCTTTTGAAAATCTGCCTGATGAATTTATGGAATCAGCCGACGTTGAGCATCTTGATGGTGTTCCTGACATTATTGAAGATAAAATGATGGAAGCTGTCAAACACCTCAATGAAGAACAAAAGACCTGTATCGAATTGTTCTATTTACATAAGAAATCCTACATTGAGATAACACAGATCACCGGCTACAGCCTTAAACAGGTTAAAAGTCATGTTCAGAACGGCAAGCGCAATCTGAAAATCATATTAAGCAATTAAATGGCACAGAAATCACATACAGCACATCTTTTTAATGAGTCGGCATGCCTGAAGCTGGAGGCTCTTCAGGATTACTCCATTGGCAAGCTCTCATCGGAAGAGGAGGCTGCCGTAAAAAACCATCTCTCCTCCTGTACTCTCTGCTCCGAAGCATTGGAAGGGTTGGCACTGATTGACGATCAACAGCACCTCCACGAAACGATCAGCTCATTAAAGGAACAAGTCACAGAGCATGCCAATGCAAGGCCGCGGGTCAGATTAAGACATATACAGGTTCGTTCTTCACGTCGCATCTGGGTTTACTTTACTGCCGCTGCTGCTTGTATCATTATACTGATTGGTTTCTTCTCCCTTTATTTCCGGTTACAAAAGACATCACAGGATAATCTGGCTGCATTACATGATTCCATTCAGGTGTCAGATAATAAGATGTTACCTGAATCAAGTCCTCCGGTAACAAGTTTGACACAAATCTCCGAATCAGCCGGAAAAGATGCATTGGCCATGATTTCACCTGATAAAGAGAAAGGTACTGGGGGTTCCGTTAAAACTGGTGCTCCTGTGCGTGAGACGGCAGAAAATAGGCAGGATATATCAAATGGCGAAGCGGCCATCACCCAGCCGGAATCTTCCGCTGCCGGAGTAGAACGTGAAATGGTGGTTGCCGGTGTATCAGTCGTTCAACCTTCGGAATCTATCCCGGTTTCACTGGCAGAAACGAATATCCGCATCACCGACTCCTCACTTGTTTTAAATATGGAATCCCAGATGCAAAAAAATATATTGAACGAAAGCGGGAATGCCCTAAAAACGGAAGAACCAAGTTCCAAAATAGTTATGTACGAAATACAGCAGGATGCTGGTGATCAGTCAAAGGAATCCAATGCAAAAAGAGAGAAAGGAGAAAGGGGAATATATACCTCTGTGGATCAGATGCCGTCGTTTCCGGGTGATGTTGAAGCTCTTTTCACTTACCTGAGCGACAGCCTGCACTATCCGCGACAAGCCATTCAGCAACAAATTGAAGGAATTGTAATAGTGTCTTTTATTGTCAACGCCGATGGTTCTCTCAGTGATATAAAGATTGAAAAAGGGCTCGGTGCCGGTTGTAATGACGAAGCGATCCGCCTCGTAAAATCCATGCCTGCATGGATTCCGGGAATGCATCACGGTAAAAAAGTAAAAGTACTTTACAATCTCCCAATCAAATTCGATCTTCAGTAAACCAAATATCAGGTTATCCTCTTCATTTTTTAATGCACCACAACAACCTTTTCCCTTGCAACTATTTGCCCTTTTTCGATTAAAATAACAGCATACAATCCTTCATGCCAGGTTGATACATCAAGCCGGGCCTCCTTTTGCCCGGCAGGTATATTGATTTCTTTCACCTTCGTACCTAAAACATCATAAATAATAAGCCGCATCTCCTTCGGAACTCGGCTATCGGCCATCGGCCATCGCACAATCACCTTATCTGCTGCCGGATTCGGATAAACCCATAACTCCTCGTTTGTCACATCATCCTCCGGTTTTTCCTCCATTCCGACCCAGCAATCATCAGGACCTTCGCAGCCCAGGCTGTCCAACTTTATCACCCATGCATCCTCGGAACCGGTGTCTGGCTCATGAGGCCATAAATAACCACATGAAATTAATCCATTATCCGAGGTCCCAATGATATCATAAAGTTCATTGCTGCTTTGTGAACCGGTTAAAATATCATATTCACGGTACCATAGGCTATCACCATCATTATTAATCTTTAATATCCAGCCGACAATATGGGGAAAATTATCAGGGGCAGAGCCACATGCGATAACATCGCCATTTGGCAGGCAACGTATATTCAATAAATAATTATAAATCCGGGTTTCTCCATATTTTTTATTCCAGATCACATTCCCCTGATTATCGAGCTTAACAATATTTATCCGGCTATGTGGATCGTCTCCTGACATTGTGTCTGCATATACTGTCCCCATCAGAATATTCCCATCTTGGTCCAGACAAATCATAGCTTTGTTATCTTTATACTGTCCACCTAAATTTTTCATCCACTGTTGATTCCCAAGGCTGTCGGTTTTGATTACGATAGGATCCCCGGAGTTGTCATTACCAATCAAAAAACGAAAACCACCAATGGCATAACCACCATCAGAAGTTTGTATTACACTATAACCATTGTAGTACCAGGTACTAAAACCAAATGAATTATTCCAAATGATACTTCCATTATTACTTAGATGAACCAACCAAATAAGACTTGGACCTCCATATGGTTTTTTCACACCACATGCTGTATAATGGTGTGAGCTTTCTTGAATACCTTGAAACAAATAAAAGTAATAATAGGGTGGATTATTGATAGTATCGTAAAAGATTTTTGTCCATAATGTATCTAATGAATTATCAAGTTTGATCATTAATGCTGCATCTTTTACGATAGAATCTTTATATGTTCCAAACATCGTGTAACCCATATCTTTTGATTGAATAAAGCTGCCTGGATCACCTAACCAGTATTGAGAATATGACTTACCCCATTTTTTGGTCCAAAGCATATCGCCGGATGTATTGAAGTTAGCCACTCCTATATAATATGCTCCTGTCATCCCCGCCACAAGATACCCGCTATCATTTTCTAATAGAGATTTTGCTGCATCCGAATTATTCACAGTACTATAACCAAATCTCACATTGAAATAAGTCTGTGCCTGCAATAGAGTACAGTAAGGCATGAATAAGATAGAAATTTTAAGCAACCAGTATTTGTAATTTGACATTCTCTTAATTAATCAATATAGTATGGAATTGAAAACATCTTTTAATGATGAATGATCAGTCGGGCAAAATCTTGTGCTTTGTTGCCCACAATAAGATGAAACAAATATAGTCCATTTTTAAAATCTTTGGTATCTATTACCAGATAATCCATTGGTTTTCTTAGAATTATAACTCCCAAGGATTTACCTTCAATACTGTAAACATGAATCAATGCTTCCTTTGGCCATTCTTTTAGTTTATACTCCATAACAACATAATCACAAGCAGGATTGGGATATAATTTCAGGGAATTTTCTTCCTGCTTTTTTTGAACAAATCTATTTAAAACTCTGGTAGATTTTGTACCTGATTCAGGGAAAATGTATGGTTCATGGTAAGTCAGCGTATCGATAGAAATCAGAATATTTCTGATATAAGCATGTAATTGCCCTGATGATTGATCTAAAAGCTGATAAAGAGAATCAATCTGGGTGGAATCAACATCAAAAATACTTTTTCCCTGAGCCGATAAACTAAGAAGTAAATTAAAATACAACATGTAATTCTGGTGTTGCTCCATCTGTTCTGTGGAAAGATTGAATATTTCAGGGATTGAGTTTAAATCACTTATCGTATTTGAAGAATCACCCAGAGAAAGATATTCATAAGCCAGGGCATATTTAGCTTCCGGTTTATTTTCACTTTCTAAATACTGTATAATACTGTCTGTTGATGATACATTATTTGTGTCATTAAGGAACCATCTTACTACACTGTTAAATGCATAAGATCGTTCTGCCTCATAGTAAGACAAGCTGGATTCCAAAGATTCTTTAGCGCTTATTATAAACTGACCTTCTTCAATTTCAGCTCGTTGGTCATCGGATAACTGATACATTCTATTATCAACTGTCTGCATAACTGTATCTGATTTGGCAGAATGTGGATTGGCAACAAGAATATCAGTCACCATTGCGGAGGATAATACATTTTCTTTATTAACAGCACTGACCATAACTGTATCTGAAAGATAGGGAGAGACACTTAATAACTCTTCATATATCTCATAAGCTTCATCTGGCCAACTGGTTTGAACACCTATATTCAGGGCTTCCGTATCTCCTCCGTCTAACAAAAGGTTCAGTAAACTCTGCACAGAGTCGGCTTTTTGTTCGAATGCATTCATTGCTAATTTATCTTGTTCGATACCACCGCCTCCAGGATTAAGATTAGATGGACAACTTTCATCCTTTTTATAAGTTAATGGATTTTGATTATTTGAGGCCGTATCAACAGAGGGTGAGCGATTTATCGGAATGATATTATATCCATGATTATTTTTATGAAACCAATATTTAATATCATTGCAAGTATTGGTATAATCGCTGGTGTCATTTTGCCAAGTATAACTGAATGTATTTCCTGCCGGGGCAGTAGGATCATTAAAACCTGATCCTTGATTATATTTTATACCTATTTCATTGCCTGTACTTTCGGCTGTTACAGCGATGTCATATTCACAGATGTCATAATCGTTACATTTTATTTGCAAACCTTCTGAACCGTCATTTTTCCGGTTTTGGTTTTGCGCCAGCGTCCCATACGATAAATGATTAAAGTAGTTATTATAAATCTCATTGGGCTGTGGCCCGGAATTGTTAATAACCAGTCCTACACGTGTACCACCACCAGGCGGAACTGGTGTATTATCCGGTTCAAAATTATTTTCCTCAACCTGGTAACCGTTGCATTGATCCAAATATAATCCTCCCAATATCTCCTCCTCAATATTCGCTCCCGGGATAGGTTTCACATAAAATTGATTTTCGGTTATGCTTGCATAATCGACCTCACCCAGATATATTCCCGTCTTGTTCATGTCAAAAACAGAATGGCGAATAACACAGGTTTTTGCCGGACTGGCGCCTAATGCCCTGACACCATAAAATAATCCCCTCAGCGTATCTTTTCGATAACACGAACAGGGTACTACGTTTGTGTTACAGGTCTGATTCATCCCAAATTGGGAATCAAAACTATTGATGCCTATTCCCCTTTCCTCCAAATCACAACTGTTTGGATTTCTGGTGTTCTCAAACGAACAGCCCATGAAATTAATGCCATTCACTCCATTGAGTTCGACAAAACAGTCAAATTTCGCCCCTTCATTCAATTCCTGAGTGGTTATAAAATCGCATTTATTGAATAGGCTGATGTTCTCATTCTTATACTCTTTAAACAGGACTGCTATTATATTATTTTTAAAAACAGCTTTGTTACATATAATTATTCCTCCTCCCTTAGAAGGTGATGACTTTGAATTATCGGTTTCTATTCCGATGCGGGCATTTTCGATGATGCCGTTATTCTTAATGATCACCATGCCCTGATGTATTGTATCCTGAACCTGTTTGGGATCACCCCATACTTCGATGCCCCACCATAAACTGTTGAATGGCCCACTCAGGTGCCCACCATCGATAATCAGTTTAGCGCCCTTTTGAACGTCTACTCTGGCATTGGAGTTGAATCCAACAAAGGACTTGATGGTCAACCGTCCTCCCGGCTGAATATTAATATAATTCCTGACATACACCGTATCGGTCCAGGTTATGTTCTGACCATTATAGATATTATAGTTATTTAATGTACTATCGGCTTTTTGAACGGCTTTATAGGCATTTATCCTCCCTGTTCCAGTTTGACTCTGCCCGTTAATTTCGTATAGTTCAGCATCTACTATTGGATCGGTGGTGGTTTTGATGATATCCTGAACCTGAGCAGGATTCAGAACTGGATTTATGGATTTAATAAGCCCGCATAAACCGGATACTATTGGAGCGGAAAATGAGGTGCCGCCAAATCCTTCCCAAAAAGGCCATGGATTAATGGTTGTACTGTCAAAATGGGTTGTCTTTAGCCCCATAAGCTCATGTCCTGGTGCACAAATATCAACCTCAGGAAAATATGACAAGGTTCTATCCACAATTTTTTCTTGTGTTGAATCATCTATATGATATGATAAGCTGTCATTTTTTCTGTTCCTGAGACGATGATTATCCGGCTATCATATATTGGTGAAAAAGGAAAATTTGGACTGAAATGCTGAAAGTTTGATGGTACACTATCGCATAATGTCCATAACGTATCTTTAATGCCATTAAAATAACAGCCAAGACAAAAACCATTTCCGGCAGAAGCAACTATTGTTGTACCATTGTCAAGAATTCTTTTTACAATCGTTCTCTCATAACCAGTTGTATCTAAACGACATCCACCATGACATGACAAATTTAAAATATCTGCTTTCATTACTTCCGAAGCATGTAATCCTTTTGTCAGTAATTGGGTTGAGAAACCTGCCTGGTAACCAACTAGTTTTGTTTTATATCCAATAGAACAATAATAAGCACCAGGGGGTTGCAAAGTATTATTATCTGTTGTTTGTCCTGCAACAAAACCTGCAACAGTTGTTGCGTGGCCCGGCCTCCATGCACTAATAGGATCAAAGAATGTACTATCATAAGGATCATAATTATTTAACAACTGTGTACTCAGATCCGGATGTGAAGGATCAAAACCAAAATTAATAATGGCAATTTTAATTTGGTTATCACCCCTTGTAATGTCCCATGCACTATCGGCTTGTATTTTCTTTAAATGCCACATCCAGTCGTTGCTGTGAAATACCCAAAAAGTATCTGCAGGATTATAAAGCGGAACACTTATCCTGCTTTGGTAAGGTTTAGACAGTAAACCAGATAAACTATCTACGATGTCCTGTAAAAATCCGGTGTCATCTCCATTGAATAAGATTTCATATATCTTTAACAATGATTCTTCTTTGGTAAAAGGTAACGCTTGTTTAAAAGAGTATACATTATAGCGGTCAAATATCCTGTTGATCCTGACCTGATCTGTTCGCGAGTCACCATCCGTCTTGACCTTATCATCAATGGTGACCCATAAAATGCCGTGTTCATATTCAGTCTGAGCAAAAGAATAATGGTAAAAACTGATAACAGTCAATAGACTGAATAAAAAATAAATTTTAATAAACGATGCTGAATTCAATGTGTTGATTAGTGTTTTCATGGCTTTAAAGATTTGAAAGGGTTTGACAATAAATTACTGACCTATGATAAGCATATGAGAAATTTAAAAGTGAAATTCAAAGAACAGAAAATATTTACTCCCGATCACTTTGTTTAATTCTTAATACATGAAAGGGGTTCGCTACCATATAGTGACCCTTATCATTACTCCATATACTTATTTATACCAAAACACCCAAAAAGGTCGGAGCAAAAAGTGAAAAATTTTTCAACAAAATGAAAAAAAATTCATAAAGCCCTAATAATCAATGATAAAATTTTATGAAATCAGTTAACAAACTCACCTTAGCCTTACCTTTATTTACCGAATACGATTTTATGGATAGAATGGCAATACGATTTACACTCAGGTATGGTATACTTTAATAGCCCAGCTTTTGATGACGGTAATCTAAAAATATCACAGGTAAAAAAACATTTTCCGTGGTGCCTTTGATGGTGGGCATAAAGTTAATCAGTATGTTAGACTCATCTTTAACAGTTGAATTTTGTATATCATTCATTAGTAACAAAATAAGAGCTTCAAAATTTCTTTTGGCACCACAAATATAGCTTATGTATATATAATTTCATTCTATTCTTATTGTTGGAGGCATTGCTACG
>JAPLDP010000061.1 GCA_026391695.1 Bacteroidota bacterium | reverse complement strand
GACCAACGCAACATGTCCTGAAAAGGACTTTAAGAACACAGACATGAGTTAATGCCAATCATTCGTTTGGCTAAGCTCGCAGGAGAAACTCGCATACCAAAGGCGTTATAACTTGGAAAGGATTTATAGGAGAAATTTAACAAATATTACCTTATCGGAGTATCCCATTCCATGGTCTTTGGAATTATTCTACCGGTTGAGTATGGCAACTTTAATGATCCGAAATCAGGTAGTTCGGTCAGGATAAAAGATAAAATGATTAAGTTTGCAGCATATATTGATTGATGATAGCCAAGGAATTAATATCCAACATGATAATTCCTCTCCTGATTTCTGATAATGGGGAGATAGCTCTGAACAGGATGGATGAGTTCAATGTGACTCATTTGCCGGTACTCGATGACAACACACTTATTGGGCTAATAACAGATACGGATATTTTTAACAGTAATGAATTTTCACTATTATTGGGCCAATATACCTTTTCTCTTGGTCTGGTTTATGTTACGCAGTACCAACATATTTATGATGTCATAAAGCTTTTTGATACTCACCAGCTGACATTATTACCCGTTTTGGATGATAAACGCCATTATTTGGGATCTATTACACTTCCAAAGCTGGTCAACCAATTCTCAATTTTATCTGCCGCTAAAATCCCAGGTGCCATCATTATCCTAGAGCTTAATACTAGCGATTATCTGATGACTCAGATAGCTCAGATTATTGAATCGAATGAAGCCAAGATACTTAGTCTCTGCACAACAACTTACAACGATTCAACCCGAATGGAGATAACTCTGAAAATCAATAAAGTTGAAATTCGATCAATTTTACAAACATTTAACCGTTACAATTATATTGTCAAAGCTTCGTTTACAGAAGAGGATGTTTATGAAGACCTTCGTGAAAGATATGACTCTTTTATGAGGTATCTGAATACATAAAATCATGCAAGTGCAATAAATCTATATGATAATAACTGGTCTCTTTGGTAAAACAATCAATCATGATTCCCTTCAATACCTCCAGCAACTGATCGAAGCTGTTGAATCGCGAGGTATACATCTGGTAATTTTTGAACCATTTTATCATTCTATCATCCAGACCATCCGTTTTAATAGAGAACCTGAAACTTTTAATGACTTCACCGATATTTACAACCATATAAATTTTCTGATTTCAGTGGGGGGAGATGGGACATTGCTGGATACAATAACTCTTGTCAGAAATTCCGGTATCCCTATTTTGGGTGTCAATATGGGTAAAATGGGTTTTTTATCAAGTGTTGCCAAGGAAAACCTGGTTCCCGCTATCAATGCATTGGCAAATGGCACTTACTCGATAGATCAGCGTACAATGCTCAAGTTGATAGAACCGGGTGTTTTCGGTGATTTAAACTTTGCACTTAATGAGTTAAGTGTATTTAAAAAAGATCCTCATTCGATGATCATTATCAATGTTTTCATTGATGGTAATTTTTTAAATTCATACTGGGCTGATGGCTTGATTATAGCAACACCAACCGGTTCAACAGCCTACTCTCTGAGTTGTGGAGGCCCCATCATTACTCCAGGATCAGAGAATTTCATTATCACGCCTATTGCCACACACAATTTAACCGTCCGGCCTATCGTTATCCCCGATAAAAGCCTCATTAAGATTATTGTTGAATGCAGGCAAAGGGAGTATTTTATTAGCCTCGATTCACGGTTCAGGACTATCGATTCATCGGCAGAACTTATCATTGTGAAGGAAAATTTCAACATCAATCTTGTCAGACTTGAAGACGAGGTTTTTTTTAAGACTATCAGGGAAAAATTAAAGTGGGGGATAGATATAAGGAATTAATAGAATCATATCGCTTGACAAGAACTTTTCATGAGGAATAAAAAAATCATAATTTTGTCCGCCTATTTGCTTTTATGAAGAGATTTTTTTTGATATTACCGCTTATACTTATTGTTTCCACACTTTTTGGTCAGAAAGGAGAATTAGGCCTTTTTGGCGGAGGATCCTATTATGTTGGTGATATTAACCCGGTTAAACATTTTCTTCAGTCAAAAGCAGCATTTGGTATTTTTTACCGCTATAATATTGATACCAGGGTAGCACTCCAGGCAAGTTATAACAGGGGAAAACTCGTGGGTGATGACGCTGTTGCCCGGTGGATACCTGAACGGCAGCTTAAATTTGAATCGATCATTAATGATTTTTCTGCACGGTTTGAATTTAACTTTCTGGATTATTTTATTGGTAGTACAAGGTCATACTTTACTACTTTCATTTTTTGTGGGATCAGTCTGTTTACCTTTAATCCAAAAGCAGATGGCGTTGCACTTCGCCCGCTGACTACCGAGGGTGTAAATTATTCTAAAATTTCTATAGCCATGCCATTTGGCCTGGGATTCAAATATAGTTTAGGTGAAAACTTGGGCATTGGTGCTGAATGGGGCATGCGAAAAACTGCCACAGATTATATTGATGATGTGAGTACAATATATAATTTTCAGGAATCAGGTTCCCCTCATTATACTGATCCCTCAGGGACTTATAAGCAGGATATGCAACGCGGGAATTCACAGAATAATGATTGGTACAATTTCACAGGTATTTTCGTATCTTATAAGTTTAGTATATTTAGTACACATAAATGCCGCAATCAGGAGTTTTCAAAATAATAGGTGCAGGATGATGATATATATCTGATAAGGTGATCTGATGAATTTAAAGGAAAAAATAGATATTGAAAAGTTGCCCTTGCATATTGCAATTATTATGGATGGTAATGGCCGCTGGGCAAAGCAAAGGGGCAAACAAAGAATATTTGGTCACAGACATGGTGTTAAAGCTGTGAGAGAGACAACTGAAGCAGCAGCTGAAGTGGGAATTCAATATCTTACTCTTTTCGCTTTTTCAACTGAAAATTGGAATAGACCAAAACCTGAAGTGAACGCCCTGATGCATCTTTTGGTAAAAGCAATCAACAAAGAGACCAAAACATTACAGGAGAACAATATACGCCTTAAAGCCATTGGTGACTTGAAAAGCCTTGATAAAAGCTGTTATACAGAGTTAATGGAAGCTATTGATAAAACTTCCCATCTCAATCGGATGACTCTTATTCTTGCACTTAGCTATAGCTCTCAATGGGAGATACTGGAAGCGACCAAATCTATTGCCGGTAAGGTTAAAAATAAGGAACTGGCATTAAAAGACATCAATAAAGAGCTTTTTAAATCATATCTCACTACAGCTCCATTTCCTGATCCGGAATTGCTAATCCGTACAAGCGGAGAGCATCGGCTCAGTAATTTTCTACTCTGGCAATTGGCCTATTCCGAGTTGTATTTTACACCTAAACTCTGGCCTGATTTCCGGAAAGAAGATCTGTATGAAGCCATCATTGATTATCAAAGGCGCGAACGTAGATTTGGAATGATCAGTGAACAAATTAAAGGTCCAGTTGAATGAAGCGAAGTTATTATATTATCCTGTGTATAGTGTTGTTTTATTCACTGCCTCTCGGTGCTCAAATTTCTATTAGTGGTGATCTTTCTGAAATGGATTATGCCCGCCCTCTGGAATACGAAATAGGTGGCATCACCTTCTCCGGCATTCAATACATGGATAATAATGTTCTGACCATGCTTTCGGGATTATCAGTTGGTGATAAAATTACCATTCCTGGAGATAAAATCAGCGACGCTATTAAAAACCTTTGGCAACAGGGGTTATTTGAAGATATTCAAATTACGGCTACCAGGATTGAGGGGGATGTCATCTTCCTGAATATTTTTATCAAAGAACGCCCACGACTCTCGAAATTCTCTATCCTTGGTGTCAAAAAGAGCGAATCCGACAACATCCGCGATGAAATTAAGCTGGTAACCGGCGATGTCGTCACGGATAATCTTATAATCAGGACATCAAATACCATCAAAAAGTATTATCATGAAAAAGGCTTCCTGAATACAGAGGTTGCAATAACACAGGAAAAGGATACTAATACAAGGGCGAATCAGGTAATATTAAATATTAATATTGATAAAAATAGCAAGGTAAAGATTTATCAAATTAATGTCATTGGCAATAAAAACCTGAGTGCTGATCAGGTTAGGAAGGCATTTAAATCGACAAAAGAGAAAAGTTATATTCAGCCTTTGAATTATCTGGATACCCTCATTCTTTCTACTTTCAAGGCTGCCATGAGTTTTGATATGCTTGACGTAATCAACAACGTTGGGCAATATTTTTCGGATAATATGCGTCTGCGCATTTTTAAAACCTCAAAATACATAGCTGAGGATTTTAAAGAGGATAAAATGAACCTCATTAAAAAGTATCGTGAACTCGGTTACAGAGATGCAGAGCTCATGAAAGACTCCATTTCGATTAATCAGGATAATAATATCAATATTGATATCACTGTTTATGAAGGACCAAAATATTACTATAGAAATATTACATGGATAGGAAACACCAAATTTACAGCGGAACAGCTCAATGCAATTCTTAAAATTAAAAAGGGAGATGTTTATAATCAGGAAGCCTTAAATGCAAACCTCACTTTTAATCCAAACAGCATTGATGTCAGTTCTCTTTATATGGATGATGGTTATTTGTTTTTCAGTGTGGAACCTGTGGAGGTGCACGTCGAAAACGACTCTATCGATGTTGAAATGCGCATATATGAAGGAAAACAGGCTAAAGTGAACAAGGTAACGGTGAAAGGTAATACGCGTACCAATGATCATGTCATCATACGCGAAATACGTTCTAAACCGGGTGATTTATTTAATCGGTCAGATATCATCCGGACTACCCGTGAGTTGGCTCAATTGCAGTATTTCAACCAGGAAAAAATCAATCCGGTTCCAATACCTAATCCTGCTGATGGAACTGTTGACATAGAATATAATGTTGAGGAAACCTCTTCTGATCAAATTGAATTATCTGGTGGCTGGGGTTATGGACGGGTCATCGGAACAGTTGGTGTATCTTTCAATAACTTTTCAATGCGGAATCTGTTTAAAGGTGAAGCCTGGCGGCCAGTTCCTTCAGGAGATGGGCAGCAGCTCAAACTCCGATTGCAATCTTATGGGAAAGGTTATGTCAGTTATAATGCATCATTTACAGAACCTTGGCTTGGGGGAAAAAAACCTAATTCATTCAGCGTTTCCCTCTATCATTCACTGTATTCCAATGGATTAAATAAAAATGACCCGGAACGGCAATCTTTCGTTCTGAATGGATTATCCTTTGTTCTGGGAAAAAGGCTGACATGGCCGGATGATTATTTTACTTTGGTGCAAACCATTAACCTGCAGCGTTACGTACTTAAAAATTATACTAGTGTATTTTCATTCGGAACCGGAACCGGTGATTATAATAGTATAACATACATGATTACTCTCGCAAGGAATTCAGTCGACGCACCGATTTTCCCACGCAATGGTTCTGAGATTTCATTATCACTTGAACTGACACCTTGGTATTCACTCTTTGGAAATAAAGATTATTCTTCATTGGCTGAAAATGAGAAATATAAATGGATCGAATATCATAAATGGTTTTTCCAGGCTTATTTGTATAAACAGTTGGCCGGAAATCTTGTAATGGCTTTGCGATTGAAATATGGATTCATGGGCTGTTATAACCAGACTATTGGTATTACACCATTTGAAAGATATTACCTCGGGGGAGATGGACTCTCAGGGTATAACAATATGGATGGAAGAGAAATAATCGGTTTCAGAGGATATACAAATGAATCACTTACACCGAACTATTATAAAAATCATAATACAGGAGGAACTATATATACTAAAAACACTCTTGAACTCAGGTATCCGGTCTCACTTAATCCTAATTCCACCATTTATTTTTTAACATTCCTTGAAGCGGGTAATGACTGGCCTGATTTTCAGTCCTATAATCCCTTTAATTTGTATCGTTCAGCCGGTGTAGGCATACGGGTGTTTTTGCCAATGTTTGGCATCCTGGGTCTCGACTGGGGATATGGCTTCGATGCAGTCCCCGGTATGCCAAATGCCGGTGGTAGCCAATTCCATTTCTCTATTAACCAGTCGATAGATTGATTATGGTATGATATTTAACTAGATTAAAGCCCTGATTACAATAATGTTAACAGAAAAACAAGTACAATGAAAAGAATTATTTTGACCTTTACACTACTGATTAATATGGCATTATTTTCTTTTGCACAGAAATATGCATTTGTTGACACAGATTATATTCTTGAAAACATACCTGAATATAATGATTCACAGTCTGTCTTAGATGATCTTGCCAAACAATGGCAAAAAGAAATCGAAACCAGGTATAACGAAATTGATCAGCTTTATAAAGCCTATCAGGCTGAATCTGTTCTGTTACCTGAAGAAATGAAGAAAAAACGACAGGATGATATTATTAAAAAAGAAAAAGAAGTTAAAGAATTGCAGATGCAGAGGTTTGGAAAAGATGGAGATTTATTCAAAAAAAGACAGGAGTTGATAAAGCCGCTACAGGAGAAAATTTATAATGCAGTAGAGGAAATTGCTACAGAAGGTAATTATGCTATGATATTCGATAAAGCTGGCAGCCTTACAATGCTGTATGCAAATTCAAAGTATGACCTGAGCGATGATGTTCTCGATAAATTGGGTTATACATACAATTCCAATAAGTCAGATAATACGGAAAAACCAGACAATAAAGTAAAATAAGTGTTGAAGATCGATGCTGTCTTTTGAATTATCAGATTTATTCTTACATTTGCCCTCTGAGTTTAAAAACAATTAACATGAGAAATTTTAGAAAACTAATCGTAACAACGTGTGTTTTGTTTTTTGCGGTAGCCTCGCAAGCACAGAATCAGGAAAAATTTGGTCACCTTGATTTTGCTACCCTTTATAGCATGATGCCAGGAATTGATTCTGTGAAAGTTCAATATGAACAATATGCTAAAAGTGTTCAGGAACAGTATAATGCCATGCAGACTGAGTATCAGAATAAGGTTGTTGATTATCAGTCAAATCAGGCCACTTTGTCTGCTATAATCAAACAAACCAAAGAAAGAGAAATCCAGGACCTCCAGTCACGTATTGAGGCTTTTCAGATATCAGCCCAGCAGGATCTCCAGGATAAAGAAGCCGCTCTATCCGAACCACTTATTGAAAAAGCCCGGAATGCCGTTAAAGAAGTTGCAAAAGAAAATGGTTATACCTATATTTTAAACACTTCGGGAGGAATGCTTCTTTATGCTGACCCAAGTGATGATATAATGGAATTGGTGAAGAAAAAGCTGGGTATACAATAGCACGAAGATTTTCTATTTAAAATCCCGGTAATTAACGGGATTTTTTTTATCAAATTTAAAGGAGTTGCTGATACTTTTACCAATTATTAGTTGTCAGATTTTATTTCAGGTGCAATGTCTATAATTCTTGAATAATCAATGGAATAATGTAACCCCCTGCTTTCTTTTCTCTCTTTCGCCATTTTTATAATCAAATAGGCGATATTGATCATATTTCTTAACTCACAAATCTTTACAGTAAGAATAGATTTTTGATACAATTCTTCTGTTTCTCGGTAAAGTATTTCTAAACGGTCAAGTGCTCGTTTCAGACGCAAATTTGATCTGACAATACCCACATAATGACTCATTATTGACTGCAGTTCCTTCAGACTTTGTGTGATGAGAATCATTTCTTCGTTTAATACAGTGCCTTCATCATTCCAATCAGGTATTTCATTAACAAACTCATTTTTCATAAAGATTTCTGAAGCATGGATACTAGCGCGGTGGGAGAAAACAAGGGATTCAAGTAAAGAATTAGAAGCCAGGCGGTTAGCGCCATGTAGTCCCGTTGAAGCACATTCTCCAGAAGCATAAAGGAATTGAATGGAACTCCGGCCCCATTCATCCGTTTTGATGCCGCCGCATATATAATGCGCAGATGGGATCACTGGTATCATTTCTTTTGTGATATCAGTACCAATGCTAAGACACTTGGCATAGACTGAAGGAAAATGATCGATCAGTTCATTCTTGTTGAGATGGCGGCAGTCCAGGCTAACATAGTCGTCACCGGTCAGCTTCATCACATTATCTATTGCCCGGGCGACAATATCGCGTGGGGCCAGTGAGCCCCTGGCATCATATTTCTGCATAAACTCCTCACCATCCCTGGTTCTTAATATAGCTCCAAATCCCCGCAAAGCCTCAGTGATTAAAAAGGCTGGTTTCTCGCCTGGATTAAATAATGCTGTAGGGTGGAACTGAATAAATTCCATTTTTTCAATAATCCCCTTAGCCCGATAAACCATGGCAATTCCATCTCCTGTAGCAATATCAGGATTAGTGGTCGTATTGTAAACATTACCTATACCACCTGTCGCTATCATCGTGGTACGCGCAAGAATTGTGAAAATTTTATTTGTTTCCTTATTCAATACATATGCCCCATAGCAGCAGATATTTTTCGTGCGTTTTGTCACATTCATGCCCAGATGATGCTGAGTGATAATGTCAATCGTGAAATGATTCTCAAGAATTTCGATATTAGATTGTCGCCTGACTTCCTTAAGTAAAGTTTTTTCTATCTCCTCTCCTGTGTGATCTTTATGATGCAGAACCCTGTGCTCGGAGTGCCCTCCTTCCCTGGCCAGGTCAAAACGCCCAGATTCTTCCTTGTCAAAACTAACACCCCATTCAATCAACTCTTTCACCCTCTCTGTTGATTCCGTTATGGTCATCCTTACAATCTTACCATCGCAAAGGTCATCACCAGCAATAATAGTATCTCTGATATGTTTCTCATACGTGTCAGGTGTATACATCACTGCAGCTATTCCTCCCTGGGCATAACGCGTTGCTGTTTCATCGGCATGGGTCTTGGTCACAATACACACAGTCCCAAATTTTGCTACTTTCAATGCATAGCTTAAACCTGCGATTCCTGAGCCGATGACAAGAAAGTCAATCTTTTTACGCACCATATGATTAGGATTGTAATAAAACAATTATTAAAGAGTGAGTAAAATCCTGACAGGATCATTACCACCGAAAAGCATTTTGGCAGGATTTTCCAGCATTTCCTTTACTTTGACAAGGAATCCCACAGACTCTCTTCCATCTATAATCCTGTGGTCATAGGACAGTGCCACATACATTACCGGACGAATTTCCACTTTTCCGCTTATTACAACTGACCTGTCAATTATGTTGTGCATACCCAGAATTCCGCTTTGGGGGGGATTTATAATCGGAGTTGACAGCATCGATCCAAATACTCCACCGTTTGTGATGGTAAATGTGCCCCCGGTCATTTCTTCCAGTGTTATTGAATTATTTCTTGCCCTTTCAGCCAAATCCTTGATCTTTATTTCTATCTCAGCCATGCTCATCATTTCAGCATTTCTGATAACCGGAACCACTAGTCCTTTGGGTGCACTAACTGCAATCCCAATATCTGCATATTTATGGTAGACGATTTCATCACCATCAATTGTGGCATTTACTTCCGGGAAATCGTTCAAGGCTTCTGTTACTGCTTTGGTGAAAAATGACATTAATCCTAAGGAGATACCAAATTTCTCGACGAAAATATCTTTATATTGTTTCCTGATATCCATGACAGGCCCCATGTTCACCTCATTAAAGGTTGTCAGCATGGCGGTTTCGTTTTTTATAGCAACCAAACGTTCAGCAAGTTTCAATCGCAATGTGGACATCTTTTTCCTCTCTATATCACGGTTTCCTTTCCATAACGATGCACGAGATGGGTGTGATATTTTATCCTTTTGTTCAGCGAATTTCAGTACATCACTCCGTGATATCCTTACACTTCCATAACGACCAAGAATTTCTTTCTCCGAAATAGCATTTTCTGACATGATCTTTCTTGCCAGAGGTGAAATATGCATGTCCTTGGCAGAGGCTGTAATATCTGATTTGTCCCGAACCGGTAAAGAAGAAGAAACCTCCGAAGTCTTACCTTTAGTTTCTTTCAGAGAAGAAGCACCCGGAACTATTTCTTTCTTTATTTCTTTTACAGCTTTGGTGTTAATAGTCCCAATTCTTGAACCGACCTGGAGTGTTTCCCCCGCCTGTACAAGAATATTTATCTGGCCGCTTTCTTCTGCAGTGATGCTGATAGTGGCCTTATCCGAATCGATTTCGGCTATCTCATGGTTTTTTTCTATATAATCGCCGTCATTAACGAGCCATGAAGCCAGTTGTACCTGTGTAATCGATTCTCCCGGACTAGGAACCTTAATTTCAATGACCATTATAAATAGTTATTTGGATTTATTTTTTTTCTGTCTGATTACGGCACCTTCTTTTTCAAATGCACGCCATTGGTTACCGATACATACCATTTTACATTCCAGTTTCAACCGGTGGCAGTCACATGCATCGAAGGTCTTACTGATGATTTTACGTTGCTGGAGCAAATGAAAATTTATTGATCCTGTTGCCGGACTTCCGCTTGCAGGCCTTGCAATGACTTTTATATTAATATCTGCCGAGAGAAAGACTTGATGAATAAATGGCCATGCTCCCATATTCACAGGCTCTTCCTGAACCCAGAGTAGTCTACTGGCATGTAAGTATTTATTGATCAACGCTTTGATCTGTTTTATTGGCGTTGGATAAATTTGCTCAATCCTGATCAAGGCAATGGTATCATTTCCTGATTTTTCTTTTTCATCAAACAGATCATAGAAAACTTTACCACTACAGAATACCACTTTGTTGATTTTATCAGGATTGGCTTCTGAATCATCTATTAGTTCTTTAAATCCGCCTGAAGTAAAAGCATCCAGCGGGGACACGCACAAAGGATGACGTAAGAGGCTTTTAGGAGTGAATATGATCAGTGGTTTTCTGAAATGTCTGTGCATTTGACGCCTTAATGCATGAAAATAGTTGGCTGGTATTGAACAATTGATGACCTGAAGATTGTTTTCAGCACAGAGTGAAAGGAATCTTTCCAAACGAGCAGAAGAATGTTCAGGACCCTGTCCCTCATAACCATGAGGTAATAGAAGAACTAAGCCATTCATCACACTCCACTTGTCTTCGGCACTACTAATGTACTGATCGATTATAATTTGAGTTCCATTGCTGAAATCTCCGAATTGTGCCTCCCAGATGGTGAGAATTTTAGGTGAGGATAACGCATAGCCGTATTCAAATCCCAGAATACCATATTCAGATAGGGATGAATTATATATACTAAATCCGGGCTGGCCTTCACTCAGGTGATCCAGTGGAATATACTTTTCCTCAGAATCTTCAATAGTCATTACTGCATGTCTCTGTGAAAAGGTGCCACGCTGTGAATCCTGTCCGCTGATTCTCACAGGTATACCCTCCCTAAGCAGAGTGCCAAAAGAAAGAAGTTCGGCCATAGCCCAGTCTATCAGTCCAGATTGTTCGAACATTACCCTGCGGTCGTTTTGTAATTTAATGGTCTTACGGAAAAACTTTTTATCTGGAGGGATTTCTGCTATCTTAAGCCCAATGCTAACTAATGTTGAATGGTCTACGGCAGTCACGGGAGAAGATTCAAAATCTTCATCTTTGGCCTTGGAGAATTCTTGCCATGTATCCTCAAAGAATGAAGTTATGGTTGATTTCTTCATATTTTTTGAATCGATCAGTGACGTTTCCATGGATTCCTGGAATTTTTTTGCAAATAAATCGTCCTGACTGATATCAGAATGACCCTCGGCTATTAATTTGTTTAAATAAATATCCTTTGGATTGGGATGATTTTCAATAATCTTATACAAGACCGGTTGTGTGAATCGGGGCTCATCTCCTTCATTGTGACCGTATTTGCGGTAACCTAGAAGATCGATAAAGACATCCTTGTTGAAAGTTTTACGGAATTCCATTGCCAATTGGACCGTGTAAACGAGTGCTTCGACATCGTCGGCATTAACATGGAAAATAGGTGACTGGATAGTTTTAGCCACATCGGTACAATAGATACTTGTGCGTCCGTCAAGATAATTGGTCGTGAATCCAAGCTGGTTATTTATTACCAAATGAATAGTGCCTCCTGTTTTGTATCCTTCCAGCCCTGACATCTGGATAACTTCATAAACAACCCCCTGGCCTGAAATGGATGCATCACCATGAATAAGCACAGGTGTTATCCGGTTTGAATCTCCATTATAAATATGATCAATGCGGGACCTGACGATACCTTCGGCTACCGAGTTAACAGCTTCAAGATGTGAGGGATTGGGACAAAGGGTTAGAAGAATCTTTTTGCCTTTTTTAGTTTCCCTGATGGATGTATATCCCAGATGATATTTAACATCACCCAATAGTGATTCTTCTTCATATTCTTTGCCTTCAAACTCATTGAAAATATCTTTCAGTGATTTTTTTAAGATATTTGCCAGAACATTAAGCCGTCCTCGGTGTGCCATTCCGATTATGAACTCCTTTGTGCCAAATTCGGACCCTTTTTCTATGATGGCTTCAAGAGCAGGTATCAGTGATTCAGAGCCTTCAAGAGAAAATCGTTTCTGACCAGGGAACTTAGTATGTAAAAAGTGTTCGAAATCAACCGCCTTGGTCAACATTTGTAATATTTCCAGCTTGTCTTCTTTTAAGAAATCAGGGGTATTCCGGCACCCTTCCATTTTCGCTTTTAACCAGGCACAGATCTCTGTGTTTCTTATGTACATGTATTCGATCCCAATGGATTGGCAATACGTTTGATTCAGAAAATCAATAATTTCTTTTAAAGTAGCCCTGCCAATGCCAACCTCCTGTCCAGCCAAAAAGTATTGATTCATGTTTGACTCTGCCAGTCCATAATTTTCTATAGCCAACGTTGGACTGTATTTGCGCCGTGTACGAACAGGATTGGTTTTCGTAAACAGGTGGCCACGTTTACGGTAATCATCTATAAGAGAGATGACCTTAAATTCGGAAGACGTCCTTAACTTTTGTTCTTTCGTTAGCGGGTAGTTCTCTTTTGCGAACTGGAAACCTTCAAAAAATTTCCTCCAGCCAAAGTCAATAGAATCAGGATCCTTTTTAAACGCATTATATAGTTCTTCAATTTGTGAAGGATCGGCATTATTTAAATAAGAGAATTCATCCATGTATGCAACTGATACAATGTGGCTCCACAAAAATAAGTAAATTAATGAAATACACAGGATTCCTCCTTCGTTCTATAAACAAAAAAAAGTCCACAATGTTGTGGACTATTAAGATCTTTAAAGGTTGGAATAAATAAATCCCCCAAAAGAGTGTAACAGATGAGTCCTATTCTGGATGTATTGCTTCAACAGGGCATACGTCGGCACATGACCCACAGTCAGTACAAATATCCGGATTTATAACATATATTTCGCCTTCAGAAATGGCGTCAACCGGACATTCATCGATACATGTGCCACATGCTGTACAGTCGTCTGATATTTTGTAAGCCATAATGATTTTTTTTTGGTTAATAATGATGTAATAGATATAAAGTCATTTGTGTCTTGCAAAATTATCTGAAATATTTTCAATAAACCAAAAAAAAGTTTATTTATTTAGCAGTATTTCCATTAGGCTATTAATTAAGAAAAGTCATAAGATTCTTGGGATTGAGAGCCATTGTTATTAAAAAACAAAAAAAAATGAAATGAAATCTTAATTACTATAATTTTGCTGTCCTAATTATGTGCATAAAAATGGTTAAGAAAAAGAGAAAGATCATCGAAATTGATGATGCAGTTGTAAAATTTGCCGGTGATTCTGGGGATGGAATGCAACTGACAGGGACGCAATTTTCTGATACATCTGCTTTTGTCGGGAATGACCTATCGACATTTCCTGACTATCCTGCTGAAATCAGAGCACCTCAAGGCACAGTTGCCGGTGTCTCGGGATTTCAGGTGCATATCGGTCACAAGGAGGTAAAAACCCCAGGAGATTTAGCAGATGTTCTCGTTGCAATGAACCCTGCAGCTCTGAAAACCAACTTAAAATGGGTAAAAACCGGTGCAACTATTATTATCGATATTGATAACTTCGAATCCAAACAATATAAAAAAGCAGGATATGAAACTGATCCACTGGAAGATGGGACATTAGATGGATTCAATATCGTCAAAGCTCCCATTACGACCTTGAATAAATCTATTGTAATAGAAATGGGCCTTGATAGCAAAACCGCTGATAAGACCAAGAACCAGTTTGCTGTTGGTATTCTGTACTGGTTGTTTGACCGTGACCTGAATTTTGGAGAACAGTTTCTTGATGATAAATTTAAATCTAAACCTCAACTGGCTCTGGCAAACAAGAAAGTACTCAGGGCGGGTTACGATTATGCAGAAACCATAGAAACACTTGAATCCAGATTTCAAATACTTCCTATCAAGGAGCGTAAAGGTTTATTCAGGAACATAACTGGCAATAATGCCGTTGCATGGGGTTTTCTTGCTGCCTCCGAGCGGTCAGGACTCCCGCTTTTCCTGGGATCTTATCCAATAACCCCAGCCTCAGAGATTCTCCAGGAGCTAAGTAAAAGGAAACACCTTGGTGTGAAGGCTTTCCAGGCTGAAGACGAAATTGCAGGTATTAACTCAGCTATTGGTGCCAGCTTTGCAGGTAACCTCGCTGTTACAACAACATCAGGACCCGGATTGGCGCTTAAAAGCGAAGCTATTGGGTTAGCAGTCATCACAGAGTTACCTTTAGTTATTGTCGATGTCCAGCGTGGAGGCCCATCAACAGGATTACCTACCAAATCTGAACAGGGAGATTTGCTTCAGGCCTTATATGGAAGAAACGGTGAAAGTCCAGTCATCGTTATTGCCGCTTCATCACCTGCAAATTGCTTCGATTACGCCTTTAAGGCGTGTAAACTGTCCATTGAACATATGACCCCGGTAATACTTCTCACTGATGGATATCTGGCAAATGGTTCTGAATTATGGAAAATACCGAAGATGTCTGATTTACCGGAAATAGTGCCCCGATTTGTAAAAGATAATGATCCCGATTTTAAACCTTACCGTCGAGACCTTCAAACATTGAGCCGGTTATGGGCATTGCCCGGACAGGAAGGATTAAGACATCGCGTGGGAAGCCTGGAAAAAGAAGACGTGACAGGTATCGTATCACATGATCCTCTCAATCACGAAAAGATGGTCAGATTACGGGAAGAGAAAGTTCAGCGCGTTGCGAATTATATTCCTGAATTGCAGCTTGACGGAGAAGACTCAGGAGACCTCCTCGTCATCGGCTGGGGTGGAACCTACGGCTCCTTGCTCAGTGCAGTCCAGGATCTCCAACGGGAAGGAAAAAGTATTAGCCTGGCTCAGTTCAATTATATTAAACCTCTTCCCAAGAATACTAAAGATATCCTTAATGGATTCAAAAAAATAGTAGTCTGTGAACTGAACCTTGGACAGTTTGCTATTTATCTGCGCTCTCAGTTTCCCCAATACGCATATTTGCAGTACAATAAAGTTCAAGGGCTACCCTTCATGATATATGAGTTGAAGCTGAAGTTCAATCAAATTTTGGAGGAATTATAAAATGGCAAATGAATTTCAGACCGAAGATTTATCCACGCCGATAGTTTCTAAAGAAGATTTCAAGCTGGACCAGCCTGTTAAATGGTGTGCCGGTTGTGGTGACTATGCCATCCTCTCGTCAGTTCAGAATGCCTTACCTGAAGTAGGAGTCAGAAAAGAGGATGTCGTGATAGTTTCAGGCATCGGTTGTTCATCACGGTTTCCATACTATATCAATACCTATGGTTTTCATGGACTTCATGGAAGGGGCTCCGCTGTTGCCTCCGGCATAAAAATCGCCAATCCTAAACTCAGTGTATGGCAGATAACCGGTGACGGCGATTGTATGGCAATTGGAGGAAATCATTTTATTCACCTGGTCCGAAGAAATATTGACATTAATATTTTACTCTTTAACAATAGGATTTATGGCCTGACTAAAGGACAGTTCTCTCCCACATCGCCAAAAGGTCTCAAAACTAAAAGTTCTCCTGATGGAACAATTGAATCTCCATTCATTCCAGGTGAATTGGTCATGGGCTCCCAGGGAACTTTTTTTGCACGGATTCCTGATACCGAGCCACAGCGGATGAAGGAAGTTTTTGTTGAGGCCGCTAAACATAAAGGTACATCAGTGGTTGAAATTTTACAGAATTGCGTTATATTCAATAATGGCATTCATTACTCAATTACAAGTAAAGAATTGAAAGATGATCACCAGATCTATCTGGAACACGGAAAGCCTATGATTTTTGGCAAAAACAAAAATAAAGGCCTGATGCTTAAAGGTATGCGGTTGAAGGTTGTTACAATTGGTGTAAATGGAATTAGTGAGCAGGATATCCTGATTCATAATGCGAAAAGTCCTGATGATGCTTTGCATTATATGCTTGTACGCATGACCCTGCCTGAATATCCAGTTGCAACAGGTGTTATCAGATCTTATGATGACAATGTCTATGAGGATGTAATGGAAGCACAGATCAAAAAAGCAAGAGAAGAAAATAAGATCAAAACGGTTGACGACCTAATGAACAGTGGGAATGTCTGGGAAATCTAGATGTTTAAAGCCTTTCTGGATTATATTACCTTAGAAAAACTATTTAAATCCGGTGACCGGATTTTATTAGCAGTCAGCGGCGGTATGGATTCTGTCGCTATGACAACACTGTTCCAACGGGCTGGATTTTCATTTGGAATTGCTCATTGCAACTTTGGTCTGAGAGGTGCTGATTCTGATGCAGACCTTTTATTCGTTCAAGCAATGGCAGAGCGACTGCATGTTACCTTCTTTTCAAAAAAAATGGATACCTTGGCTTATGCAAGTGATAAAGGATTGTCCATCCAAATGGCAGCAAGGGAATTACGCTATGAATGGTTTGAAGAGTTACTGGCGACATATGATTATCAGTATCTGGCCACCGCTCATCATGCCGACGACCAGATCGAAACACTTTTCATTAATCTCATCAGGGGAACAGGCATTACTGGATTACATGGTATCCTACCCAAACATGACAAGATCATCCACCCTATGCTATTTACATTCCGCGAGGATATTGAGAAGTTTATCATTGAGAATGATCTGGCATACAGAACAGATAACTCTAATTTGTCTCTAAAATATCTCCGTAATCAGATAAGGCTTCAGCTGATTCCAATCCTTAGAAGTATAGAACCTGACTATCAGAGGATAATCACAGAGTCAATTTACAGGATCAGGGAAGCAGAATCCATTTATCATGAACACGTGAAAGCCAGACTGGATGGCATAATTCAGACCGATAAATCGGTGACCAAAATATTGATTGAAAACGTCAAATCTCTAAAATCTCAGAAAAGTTATATCTTTGAGATGCTTTCTCCATATGGATTTAACTACCCTACTGTAGAACGGATCATTTCCGCTCTTGATGAAATACCAGGTAAACAATTTATTTCAAAATCCCACAGATTACTTAAAGACAGGGAGTACCTGATCATATACAGAAAAGATCTCACAGACAAAGATGTTCCTGATAATATCCTGATTGACAATGATATTCTGTTCCTGGATGATCCCCTCCGGCTGAAATTTAGTGTCATCGAAGAATGGAAGAATAATATTGTCACAGATCAACCCTCTGTTGCTTGCCTGGATTATGATGAATTGACATTCCCTCTTGAATTGCGCAAATGGAAAAAAGGCGATTATTTCTATCCATTTGGTTCAAAAGGGAGAAAAAAAATAAGTGATTTTTTTATCGACGAAAAAATGTCACTGTATGAAAAAGAAAATACCTGGTTGTTTATTTCAGGTGAAGCCATAATATGGGTGATTGGTAAAAGAATCGATAACCGTTACTGTATTACAGCAAAGACTAGGAAGATTTTTCAAATTAAACTATTTACAGATTGACCATCTATTTCTGTTTTTGTAAATAATTAGAAATTTTTAACATATTCAATTCCCAGTATTTACTTACTTTTGCCTTCTTAATAAAGTTTTTGCACATGACTGTATTATTTCGATATTGGCTCCACATCTGGCGTCCGATACTATTCAAGTTTTTTTTACTGGCATCGCTTGCCGGATCATCTCAGGTGCTTCAACCGGTAAAGTGGAGCTTTAGCACTAAGAATCTTGGAAATCAAGAGGTTGAACTTGTTTTTTTGGCTACTATCGATTCCAACTGGCATCTTTATTCACAGTATATTGATTCAGCGCCTCCGGCGACTACCTTCACATTTGAAGAAAATCCCGGAATCATGAGAGTTGGTAAAGTCATGGAATCCAATGCGCTTGAAGAATATGACTCGAGTTTCAAGATGGTGCTCAAGTACTTTACAGAAAAGGCCATTTTCACCCAGAAAATAAAATTGCTTGTTGATAAGCCTCTGACAGTCAAAGGCTATATAGATTTCATGTCTTGTGATAACACTAAGTGTATACCACCGGCTGACGAAGAATTTGAGTTCATTTTTGATCATGCTATAAAGACAGGAGTTACCACGACAGAAAAAGCTGATGGATCTCAACTCCCCATCGCTCAAGTGAATACTCTCACCCTGGCTGATGATTCAGATACACTTATTACTCAACAGACAGCTAAAAGAGAATCTACCACCTTAAAGGCAGATAATATTGAGGATTCTCATAATATCAGGATGAAAAGATCACTTTGGGGATTTTTCATTTTATCCATCTTAGCTGGTCTGGCTGCTATTATCACGCCATGTGTCTTCCCGATGATCCCCATGACGGTAACATTTTTCATGCATGATAATGAAAAAAAGAAGAAAGCGAAATTCCAGGCGATCATTTACGGATTATCTATAATTGCCATCTATACAATTATCGGAACTCTGGTAGCTGTGACTTTAGGAGCTAATTTTGCCAATTTCCTTAGTACACACTGGCTGCCGAATATTTTGTTTTTCCTGATTTTCATGGTCTTCGCTGCATCGTTTCTTGGTGCTTTTGAAATGACCCTTCCCAGCTGGCTGATCAATAAGGCTGACAAGCAAGCTGACAAGGGCGGAATTACCGCACCTTTTTTTATGGCCTTTACTCTTGCACTGGTTTCTTTTTCTTGCACTGGTCCGCTTGTTGGTGCGATACTGGTTGAATCTGCCGGTGGACAGATCCTTAAACCCATCATTGGTATGCTGGGTTTTTCACTTGCATTTGCACTCCCGTTTACTATTTTTGCTTTTTTCCCGTCATGGCTTGGTAGCCTGCCAAAATCCGGTGGCTGGCTTAATTCGGTAAAAGTTGTACTTGGATTCATCGAACTGGCACTTGGTCTGAAATTTCTCAGCATAGCTGACCAAACCTATCATTGGGGAATTCTTGACAGAGAAGTTTACCTCGCACTTTGGATAGTCATCTTCACACTTATGGGATTCTATCTGCTTGGTAAGCTTAAATTTGCTCATGACAGTGATGTCCAACATATCAGCGTTACACGTGCAATTCTTGCCATATTTACCTTTTCTTTTGTGGTGTACATGATTCCCGGCATGATCGGTGCTCCACTGAAGAAATTATCCGGTTATATGCCGCCTCAGACCACCCTTGATTTTGATCTCAATAAAATCATCCGCGACAATATCAAGCTCAGCGGAGGTATAAATGAAGTCTCCAATTCTGAAATCTGTGATAAACCGAAGTATTCTGATATTCTTGACTTGCCACATGGATTGGAAGGCTATTTCGACTATGAACAAGGTCTTACCTGCGCAAAGCAACAAAATAAACCGGTTTTTATCGATTTCACAGGGCATGGTTGCGTGAATTGTCGTGAGATGGAGGCCAATGTATGGTCTGATCCGAAAGTTCTTAAACGTCTCAAGGAAAATTATATCGTCATCGCTCTTTATGTGGATGATAAGACAAAAATACCAGAATCAGAATGGATAACATCAACATACGATGGTAAGGTAAAAAATTCTGTTGGGAAAAAATATGCCGATTTTCAAATAACCAGGTTCAATGTTAACGCTCAACCATATTATGTGTTGCTTGACCATAAGGGAGAATTGTTAACCGATCCGAGGGCATATAACCTTAATGTTGAGGCATTTGTTGATTTTCTTGACAAAGGTATTGCGGAATTCAAGAGAAGGAATGGCTCAAAATAACTATCTAGGCTTCTCTCCCTTTTTAATCATTTCCCCATAATACTGGTAGAAATAATAGATTGTTTCAATTCCTTTAAAGAACTGCTCTAAAGAGAAGTTTTCATTAGGTGAGTGAGTGGCATCCGATTCCAGACCAAATCCCATCAATATAGATTTGATGCCGAGAATGGATTCGAAGGACGAAATAATAGGAATACTTCCGCCGCTTCTGAAGGGTACCGGATCTATTCGATAAACTTTGAGATAAGCTTTTTCAGCCGCTTTATAAGCAGTCATATCCATTGGAGATACATATGGTTTTCCACCGTGCAGATATTTGATATTTACCTTAACATAATCGGGTGCAATCGACCTGAAATGTTTTTTAAAAATCGCTGCGATTTTTTTATGATCCTGATTAGGTACAAGGCGCATTGAAATCTTGGCGGAGGCTTTGGAGGGAAGGACAGTCTTAGCCCCCTCGCCGGTATATCCTCCCCAGATACCATTTACATCCAGAGAAGGACGTATACCAGTCCTTTCAATTGTAGTAAACCCATCTTCCCCCATTTCCTGTGCAATATCTAATGTTTTTTTAAAGTTCTGCAGGTTAAAAGGGGCTTTAGCCATAGCATTTCTTTCCTCCGGTCTAATCTCAACCACGTCGTCATAAAACCCTGGAATTGCGATTCTGTTCTTTTCGTCTGTCAAGGATGCAATCATCTTTGCCAGTACATTAACTGGATTCGCAACAGCACCTCCATATAACCCGGAATGAAGATCCCTGTTCGGACCAATCACTTCAACCTCCATGTAGCATAAGCCTCTTAATCCGATGGTAACTGACGGCGTATCTTTATCGATCATGCCGGTATCTGAAATGAGGATGAAATCTGCTTTGAGCATCTCTTTATACATCTCGCAAAACTTACCTAAACTTGTCGAACCGACTTCCTCTTCTCCTTCGATCATAAATTTTACATTACAGGGTAATGAATAGGTCCTCGTCATGAATTCAAATGCTTTTGCATGGATATATGCCTGCCCTTTATCGTCATCTGCTCCCCTGGCATAAATTTTCCCATCCCTGATTTCTGGTTCAAATGGTTTGGACTTCCACTGGTCCAAAGGATCCACTGGCATGACATCCATATGGCCATAGACAAGCACTGTTGGCAATAATGGATCAATGATTTTTTCAGCAAAAGTGATTGGATTGCCTTCTGTCTCAAAAACCTCAGCTTTATCAGCGCCTGCCTGTAGTAAAGCTTTTTGCCAGTAAATGGCTGCTTTCATCATATCGGGTTTGTGCTCTGAAATTGAACTGATGGAGGGAATTCTTATCAGATCAAATAATTCATCCAGAAAACGTTGCTTATTTTCTTCAATATACTGTTTTATTGATTCCATGAGTTGATTATTATAGTAGTGATTAAAACATATTAACTTCAACCTGATTAATCGCTCTTAAGCTATTAAATTGAAAGCAACTAATTTGGTCCTTAAACGGGGATAAATATAATAATTCTGTTCTAAAGCTTATTAAATTTTCAAAATGTTTACTTTTGGAGGACGTCAATAATATTGTACTATGTCAAGTATTAAGGTCGCTATCAATGGATTTGGTCGTATTGGAAGGATAACATTCCGGCAAATGATCAAAAATAAAAAAATTGATGTTATTGCTGTCAATGACCTGACAGATGCCAGGACACTTGCACACCTGCTCAATTATGATTCTGTTCAGGGTAAATTCAAGGGAACTATCAATGTAAAGGATAATTACCTGATTGTCAATGGAAGGAAAATACTGGCATTATCTGAACAAGATCCTGAAAAGCTTCCCTGGAGGGAGACCGATATCGACATCGTAATTGAATCTACAGGGGAATTCACAACAAAGAAAGATGCATTAAAACATATACGGGCAGGTGCAAAGAAAGTCATCATTTCGGCTCCTGCCAAAGGCCCCGCTGATGATGTCAAATACCTGGTTCTCGGCATCAATGATCATATTCTCAGTAAAGAGGACATCATCATTTCCAATTCTTCCTGTACAACAAATTGCGTGGCACCTCTTATACAGATTCTTGATGAGAACTGGGGCGTTGATGAGGGCTTTATAACGACTGTGCATTCTTATACAAGGGATCAGAATCTTATAGATGGCCTACATAAAGATCTGCGCCGGGGTAGGGCTGCTGCTATCTCGATCGTCCCAACCACTACAGGTGCAGCCAAAGCATCAACGCGGATATTCCCTCATCTGGAAGGTAATCTGGGAGGAGCAGGTATTCGTGTTCCGGTTCCTGACGGATCGCTGACAGATTTTACATGTACCGTTAGGAAGGGAACCTCCATTAAAGAGATTAATCTCGCTTTTAAGAAAGCTGCTAAAGGTCGGTTTCTTAAAATACTTCAATATACTGAGGATCCCATCGTATCGGTTGATGTCATCGGTAACACCCACTCAGCAATCTTTGACGCTGGTTTGACTGCCGTTCTTGGGGATAGGCATGATCTGGTGAAAGTAGTAGCATGGTATGATAATGAAACCGGCTATGCAGCAAGGCTTGTCGAACTCGTTGAAAAATGGGCAAACTTAAAATGAGGAAGGATAAAACTTTAACTCCAGATTTGTACCATCATAAACAGCATATGAAAAGTTGACAAGCCAGTCACCTAGAAGGATGAATCGGGTTTGACCATTTATTTTAACATCGGTGGGTAGATGCCTATGTCCGAAAATAAAACAATCGATATCTGGATGCTCTTTTAGAATACTTGTTGCATAATGATATAACATTTCATTTTCTAAATGGTTCTTTTTCTCCTTTTTACCCTCCCTGGCTATATGAGCATATTGGCTCCTTTTTGAAAAGAATAAGCCGAGACGTGTACCAATATCAGGATGAAGCCAGCTAAACAAGAATTGGTTAGGTCTGAAGGCAAAGGTCTTCTTCAGAAACTTATATCCGGTATCACCTGGTCCAAGTCCGTCACCATGTGCCAGATAAAACTTTTGACCGGAAAATTCCTTGATCTCCGGATTCCGGTGCAGTTGAATATGGATCTCTTTTTCCAGATAGTCGAATGCCCATACATCATGATTGCCACGGAAAAGATGAATGGGTATACCTTCATCTGTAATTTCGGCCAGCTTACCCAATAATCGCACAAATCCTTTAGGAACTACTGTAGTATATTCAAACCAGAAATCAAAGATATCACCCATCAGGTAGATCTCATAAGCATCCTGCTTTACTTCATCCAACCACTTTATAAATAATTTTTCTCTTCTTAAACTGTTATCATGGTCAGGTATGCCAAGGTGAAAATCAGAAGCAAAATAAATTTTTCCTTTCATGTTTTGATTCTTAGCCGTAAGTTCCAATATGCTGATGTTTATTTAAACAATTCCTTTAGTTTATCTGCCAGATCTTTACCTTTTAAATTCTTTTCGATGATCTTGCCCTCCCGGTCAATAAGATAGGATTGTGGAATCTCCTCCACATTGTAGATTTTTTGGATGGGTGAGCTGGGATATTTTAGATCACTGACTTGTATCCAGGTTATTTTATCCGTTTTAATGACATTGACCCATAAGTCTTTGTTATTGTCAAGTGATACACTAAAAATCTCAAAATCCCTGTTTTTATATTTTTCATAAAGTGCAATAAGGTTTTGGTTTTCTTTCCGGCATGGTGCACACCAGGCAGCCCAAAAATCGAGTAAAACGATTTTATTTCTATAATCCGAGAGTTTATGAGGAATACCCTGAGGATCATTTAAGCTTATATCTGGAGCTTTCGATCCAATTTTGAGATTTTCAAGTATAAGCTGCCTCTCCATTTCTACCTCCTTATACGACGCTATGCGTTTATGGTGATCTAATGTATGCTTGTTAGTTGGATAGTTTATCGTCAGAGCGCTGTCTAATATTAAAAAATAATTCAAATGATCCTTCTCATTTAAAACAGGTTGCGGACCAAATTTCTGGTTGATAATGAAAAGCGATGAAAGTGATCCGGGATTCTGCCGGATGATTTTTTTAACAGAATCCTGCTGATCTTGAATGATCGTTTCATAAATAACATTGATAGAATCCCTGATTCTTGCAAAATCTGGCAATTCTTTGCTCTTGAGGAATACCTGGTTTAGTTTCTGAATTCTTTCCTCATTGCGATTTGTGAAATCAAAATAATGTTTTAAGATAATATTATCACTGGTACCGCTAACCATGTATGATCGATGAACATCATATGCATCGGCCTGGAAATCAATAATATCTCCTCTTTTTAATACAAGAGGGAAATAATCATACGTTCCTATCTGGATGACATAGAACCCAGGTTCAATGACATTTAGATGGAATTTGAATTTTTCATCATTTGTTTTTATACGGATTGAATCAATCGGCCTTAACTGGCGAATATCTACCTCTTTTAGGTACAATGTCCTCCCATCCATACCGGTAAATCTTCCAAGTATAATGCATTCATCCTTACTAACTTGGTCTCTTTGGCAATTCTCCAAAAAAGAAGCAAACAAAATTAAAAGGGGCACAAAGACTTGTAATCTGATGAACTTCACATTTACAGGTATTGAAAAAGGAATAATTTTATAGTATCTCGTCCATACAAAATTAGTTTTTTGTTGATTTTCAACAAAAAATAAACGAAGCGACCTTCAATAATCGCATAAATGACTTGTAATAATAATTAGTTTTGTATTACAACCGATATGACTGAGATATATGCAAAAATCCTGTTTTATTCCTTTTCTTTATTGTCTAATAGTATCGGTAAATTTACAGGCTCAGAAGATACTTTTAGTTGAGTATGCCGGAACTATAAAAAATTTTAAATATTATGAAGGTGATAACATCCATATCAGGATTAAGAATGACACTGCTGCATTTCATTTAAAGGGTAAACTCACGAATATCAGAGATTCAACCATTTTCATAGATTATTGTAATGAGGTTACGATTACTGATATTGATGCAGTATTTCGGGAGAGAACCGGGATCAGAATAGCACAATCTGCAATGATCATTTCCGGAACAGGTTACTTTATTGTAGATACTTTCAACAGGACAATAAATAAGGAATCCCCACTTGTCGATCAGCAAACGGCTGTTATCGGCGGTTCTATCACTGCAGCCGGTCTGATAATGACTCTATTTAAGGAGCGTAAATTTAATATTAGGGATAAATGGCGTGTAAAAATCCTGATATTTGATTAGGTGGCTTTTTTAGTTTTACTTACGTAGTCTAAGATAAGTCTATCGAACGATGTGGAGATAGTCTTGTGGAAGGTGACAAAAACAGGGATATAGAATATGGGTAATCCAGAGATGTGTTCCTTCAACAAAGGTTCTTGAAGTCGCATAGCATCTTTTTCAGTAGTGATGATAATTTTGTTTTTCAGATACATCTTGTCATATTCTTCTCTTATCCTGTGGATGTCATCAACAGTATAGCGATGATGATCACCAAACTGAACCGTAACTAAATCGGTACACATTTTTTTCAGATGATCCTGAAGCGGATAAGGATTTGCGATGCCAACAACTAAAAGTATGCTACTGTATTTTTTTTTCTCAATGTCATTTTCCTCAACTGGTGTTCCGGATAATGGGATTAAATTGCCATAATCCAGGTATGAATAATGTAAATTCTGATAAGGTTCAGGGTGAATTTCTTCTGAAAGGTTTCTTTTAAGTATTGGGGAGAGAATTTTATCTGTTTTTGTAATGATCACTATATCAGCACGTTTACAACCAAATCGGGGTTCGCGAAGTGTTCCGAAGGGAAGAAGGTGATCGGTTGTAAACAGATTATGGTAATCAGTTAATAGAATTGATAAGCCGGGTTTAACGTAACGATGCTGAAGCGCATCATCAAGGAGAATAATGTCAATTTCGGGAAATTTTTCTTTTATAAGCTGTATACCTCTGCGCCGGTTTTCATCAACTGCCACGATGATCCCCCTGAATTTTCGTTTTATCTGAAGGGCTTCATCCCCAACCTGCTCAGTTGTTGAGTCGACATCAACCAACCTGAAACCCTTGGTCGATCTTTTATAACCACGACTTAATGTTGCAATGTTGTACTTATCCTGTAGTAACCTGATTAGGTATTCGATGTGGGGGCTTTTTCCAGTTCCGCCTACTGTTAGGTTACCTATGGAAATGACCGGAAAATTATAAGTTGTTGATGGCAATATGCCGATATCAAACAAAATATTCCTTATACAACCAGCAAGACCATATATTAATGAAAGTGGATAAAATAATATTTTGACAATGACCACTTTAATTTTTTTTTAAAGTTAAAAAATCTAATTATTGAAATACAAGAGATTATTAAAATTTAATAAAAGATGTTAATTTCGGGATGGAATTTAATTCGGATACCATTCAGAAACATTAATTTTATTTAAGAAAAAAAGCTAATGAAATTAAAACAAATCACTTTCTTTCTTGAAGAATATGCTCCTTTGTTTCTTCAGGAGTCATATGATAATGTGGGACTTATTATTGGTGATCCTGAACAGGAAATACATCAGGCACTGATTAGTCTTGATATTACAGAAGACGTAATAGAAGAAGCAATTACCAAACAATGTAATCTTATTATTTCACATCATCCCCTGATTTTCAGGAGTATCAGTAAGATTACTGGGAAGACTTCAGTCGAGCGTATGGTAATAAACGCAATTAAGAATGATTTGGCAATATATGCCATCCATACTAATATCGACAATCTACCCCACAGTGTCAATAAGTCTGTTTCAGAAAAGTTTAGAATAAAGAATTTACGGATATTAACCCCTAGGAAGGATTTGTTGCGCAAACTTGTCACTTTTTGCCCCTTGGAAAAATCCAATGAAGTCAGAGAGGCCTTATTTCAATCGGGTGCTGGTCACCTTGGGAATTATGATAAATGCAGCTTTAACCTTGAAGGAAGAGGATCATTCAGAGCAATGGAAAATGCTGATCCTTATGTAGGGAATATCGGAGAATTGCATTTCGAGAATGAAGTAAGAATTGAGATGGTTTATCCTGTCTATCGGGAAAAGGAGATTCTGGAGGCCTTGCTTCAGTCACACCCATATGAAGAGGTAGCTTATGACATTTACTCGCTGGGCAATGAATTTCATAATGCTGGTGCCGGTGTCATCGGAGAATTACCGGAAAGGATGGATGAAAAAAAATTCCTTGAAAAGGTAAAGCAAGAGATGAAATGTAGTTGTCTTCGACATTCTGGATTGACCGGAGGTAAAGTCAACAGGGTAGCCATCTGCGGTGGATCAGGCAGTTTTCTGATCCAGAAGGCTATTGTGGCCAAAGCTGATGCTTTCATAACAGCAGATCTTAAATATCATGATTTTTTTGAAGCAGAGGGTAAGATCCTGTTGGTTGATATTGGACACTATGAAAGTGAGCAGTTTATAAAAGAATTATTATTTACCATAATAAGCGAAAAATTTTCTAATTTTGCATGCTTCATTTCAGAGCTTAATACCAATTCAGTAAATTATTTTTAATTTATTATATATCAATTAATTAATTCGTTTTATGCCCCAAAAAACAACATCAAAATCTAGTCAGGCTTCGAAGTTACAGGTAGATCAGCCTGCTATCATTCAGGAATCACAACCTGCTGGTACAGCTTCTGTCGTAAACATCAAAGAATCTGATGATAGCGCTGAAGTGAGTATTGAAAAGAGACTTATTTCTTTATACTCATTACAACAAATCGATTCACAGATTGATAAGATCCGTATTATTCGCGGTGAATTGCCTTTGGAAGTTCAGGACTTGGAAGATGAAATTGTCGGACTTGAAACAAGAATTGAGAATCATAAGCAGGAGATTACTTCATTAGAGCGTTCTGTCAAAGATAAGGAATTAGTCATAAAGGAATGTGAAGCCTTAATCAAACGGTATGAAGAACAGCAAAAGAATGTAAGAAATAACAGGGAATATGATTCATTATCTAAGGAGATTGAGTTTCAAACACTAGAGATACAACTATCTGAGAAAAGAATAAAAGAGTATAAAGCTGATCTGGAAATTAAAAAAAGTGAAATAAAAAATTCACAGCAAGTCCTTGATGAAAGAAAAAATGATATGGGGGAGAAAAAAGCTGAATTAAAAGATATAGTTGCTGAAACTGAAAAGGAGGAGAAGACATTACAGGAACAGTCGCTTAAACATCAGAAATATATTGAAGACCGGTTGCTCAAAGCTTATAAGCGTATCAGAAAAAATGCACGGAATGGTTTAGCTGTTGTGCAAATTGAAAGAGATGCTTGTGGTGGTTGCTTTAGTAGCATTCCCCCTCAAAGACAATTGGATATCAGGATGCACAAAAAAATCATTGTTTGTGAATACTGCGGGAGAATTATTGTTGATGATTCTATAGTTGAAGCTGTTAAAATATGATCATTTTCAGCTTACTTACCCCTTAACAGTATTAATATTTAATTCCCAGGGTAAGCAAGAAATTATTGATTTTGGTATTTATCTTTGCTGGCTGGACAAAAACATTTGCTGATTCATACATATAGTAATCTTCAGCAAAGAAGGTATAATTGTAGGCAAAATCCACATAGAAATTTTTATCCCTATATCCCAGACCTGCTGCAATAGTGCTCTTTAGGGCATCATTAATTCCAGATTTATATGGGCTACCATAATAAGCATAACCTGCTCTTACACTTACCTGACCAAATTTCCATTCAGTACCAATACGAATATTAGAAGCAGAAGTGTATTTTGAGTGTATAGCCTGGTTTTCGGAATAAAAATCATAGTCGTAGCTACGCAACTTGGCTCTGGTATAGTCGAGATATTCATAGTCAGCGCTGATCAATCCATACTGACCAATAATGAATGCAATACTACCGATTCCTCTCATTGGTGTTTCCAGTTCATAATCGAAGTTACCAAGAGGTGAGGGCCAGGAATAGTTTTGTCCATTGTTCAACTTGGAGGACATACTGGCATTCCATTCATCCCTCATGTTACCATAATAGGAGGGTGTATGAAAAGCCGCACCTACACGTACCCAATCGGTTGGCCGGTATATTAAACCGAATTTGAAATTAAATCCGGTACCTTTAGTCGTTAAATCCTCATATCTAGTAAAGGATTTGAAAGTATTGGTGTCGTCGGTTATTTTGTTTATCTCCCGATAAGTCGATTCCTGATGAAACCGAATATAGGGTATCGCAATCGTCGCTCCCAGATATAACCTTTCACTGTAATTAGCCCCAAAGGAGAAGCCTACTTCATTCATATAACCTTCTGAGAGGATGGATTTCCTTTGATCTACAGGAGCAATAGAGCCATCAGGATAGAGCGGGGCTCTATTAAAATAGTTTAAGGTTAAAGGAATAGGATCGATTAAATAGGTTTCATAAGCAAGTTTAGTATCAAATGGATCAAGGTCATTGGTTGAGTTACCATTGGCATACTCTACATATGCATCCAGTAAGGAGTTCTCACGATTCGTTCCTCCTATAATAATCCTGTTATGGAAGTTATTATTCCTGATAAGGCTAAACCCGAATTGAACATTATGCCATTTACCCTCCTGGTTTTTTCCTGAAACATCGGAGGTATAAATAAATCCAACACTGCTAATATTAAAATTGTTCATATAATCCGAATTTTCTGAACCGTAATAAGAAGTGCTTGTTCCCGAATTATATACGGAAGGGGTGAAAACGATTTCCGAAGTTTTAAATATTCCAATTCCGGCAGGATTTGAACCAATGACTGATAAATCGGCTCCTACTGCTCCGAAAGCACCCGCTAAACCCATATATCGTGCTGTTCCTCCAAATGTAGTTTGGGAATAACGTAAGGCATCTACTTCATTTTGTCCGCCTACAGTCAGACATAAGAGGATAAGAATAGGAACAATTATTTCTCTTTTTTTCATTTTTTTTGGTTTTAAAACGAAAAACTAATTATTAATCCGAAGAGTATTACATGGACTACCTTCTATTTCCGCCACTGGATGATCCAGAACTTGAACGGGAAGGTGATGAACTGCTTCCACCGGATGACCTGGAGGGAGCGGAATAGTTACTGCCTGAGCGGGAAGGAGTAGAAATGCTCCTGCTATTAGAAGGTGTCGGTGGTGAATAACTTTTGTTGTTGAACTGAACTGGTTTTGAATTGTTTAAATTACCCGATTGTTTCTGTACCGTCCCTTTTGATTCATAGCTTCTTTTCGGTTGTGGAGCAGTGGAATTTGTATTTTGTTTAGGCTCAGAGTAATTTTTTACGTTTCCAGATCTGGGTGAATTATATTCCTGGCTGGATTTTGGTTTAGTATATTGCGGAGAACGGTAAGTTTTTACTGAATTCTGCTGTATTTGTTTACTTATTTGGTTATTATTTTCGTACCGGTTAATCGGACTCTGATTTTCTTTAACACCTCTTTGTTCGGCTGCTGGTTTAGTGTATGAGGGTTTTTGTCTGGTGTCTTGGTAAATTTCTTTGCTTTCCCTTGCATTGTTTATGTTCTGGACAGGGCTAATGTCGGGTTTTTCTGTTTCCACCGAAGTATTGTTGCGGCTCGAAAGTATTGGATTATTATTCGTTTCGGCGCTTTTAGAAGCGCGTGAATTTTCTGATGCATTGGAATTGTCAGAAGTTTTGGTTTCTGAGTAAGTTTCTGAGCTGGCGATACCTCTAAGATTTGATGACACCTGTTCTGAACCTGTCCGTCCAGGTATGCTAATATTGGAATTTTGATCACTTCCGCTGTTGTTTCTACCTCTGTAATCTGTGCTGTTATTACTGCTGTTTGATAATCTAGGCCCATAATAAAGGGAAGCATAGTCATTATAATTATCATAATAATGACTTCCGACCCAAAGGCCATCATTATAGCCGTCCCAATATCCATTCCAGTAACTGCCGTATCCATATGATGGCCAACCCCATCCATAATAAGGATTATACCAAGAGTCCCAATAGAATGGCGGGTAATAACTATATGAAGGATAGCCCCATCCCCAACCGATAGAGCCACATCCCCAGTTAAAGCCCAAGGACATATTCAACCCAGAGTACCAGGGATCATAATAAAAGGGATCAGTATAGTAATTACAGTAGTAACTATCGAAACAGTATGGCTGATAGAATCTTCTGAGTCTGGAGGCATACTCCAAATCGGAGTAATAGTTATTCGTGATATATGTAGTACCATTAGGATCGGTATAAGTTTCCGATTCAGAATATGCGGGTTCATATGTTTCGTAAATGGTATCATCAGTAATATATTCATCTTCAGGCTCATTATTTGCTGTGACTACTTCAGTGGGAGTATAGGTTTGCTGAGGAATTGGTTGAACCACTTTGGCCGAATAATAGACGTCATCATAAATTGGTTTATTAGACGAATAATAGGTTGATGAACATGAGGCCAGAAATAGAGCAGCTAGGGAAATGAATAATACTAAGGTTTTCATGATTTTATCCTCCATACTTTTATATATTTTTGTCTGAATCAGATTCATTTTTAATAAATCTTTAAATTTGCCCCTCATTCAGCACTTTCAGATTTTGAAAGAACAGTGTAATTTTAGCAAATATTATACCACAAATAACATATGGCTAAAGATTTTGCATCAAGAGAAGAAAATTATGCCCAGTGGTACAATGACCTGGTAATCAGGGCCGGCCTTGCAGAGAATTCGGCTGTCAGAGGTTGCATGGTAATAAAACCCTATGGTTATTCTATATGGGAAGGCATGCAGGCCGCACTTGATAAAATGTTCAAGGACACAGGTCATTCCAATGCCTATTTCCCTCTTTTAATACCCAAATCATTTTTTAGCAAGGAGGCCAGCCATGTTGAAGGATTTGCCAAAGAATGTGCTGTGGTTACTCATTACCGGTTGAAAAATGCCGATGATGGAAGTGGAATTATTGTGGATGAGGAAGCAAAGCTTGAAGAAGAGTTGATCATAAGACCTACTTCTGAAACAATTATTTGGGACTCTTACCGTAATTGGATACAGTCATACCGTGATTTGCCTCTTCTTATTAATCAGTGGGCCAATGTCGTGCGTTGGGAAATGAGGACACGATTGTTTCTCAGGACTACTGAATTTCTTTGGCAGGAAGGTCACACAGCTCATGCCACACAAGAGGAAGCTGTAAAGGAAGCCGAACTGATTCTGAATATATATTCAGATTTTGCAGAAAAATGGATGGCCATCCCAGTAATAAAAGGTGTTAAATCTCCAAATGAACGTTTTGCTGGTGCTGTTGATACATATGGTATTGAGGCTTTAATGCAAGATGGTAAGGCGCTTCAGACGGGAACATCCCATTTCCTTGGTCAGAATTTTGCCAAGGCATTTGATGTAAAGTTTTTAAACAAGGAAAACAAGTTGGATTATGTCTGGGCAACATCCTGGGGAGTTTCTACACGTTTAGTGGGAGCACTGATCATGTCTCATTCTGATGATCATGGACTTGTTATTCCCCCCAAACTGGCACCTACACAGGTTGTTATTGTTCCGATCTATAATAAGACCGATCAACTTTCTCTGATATCTGAACGGGCGTTCAGGATAAAGGAAGCACTTGAAAAGAAAGGCATAAGCGTATTATATGATGCACGGGATTCATATAAACCGGGATGGAAGTTCACTGAATATGAGTTTAAAGGTATTCCTATTCGCCTGGCAATAGGTCCGCGTGATATGGAAAATAATACTGTTGAAATTGCCCGGCGGGATACTTTAGAAAAAGAGACATTTCAGATTACCGATATTGAAAATAAGATTGAACATCTTCTTGTTCAGATTCAGCAGAAGTTGTATGAGCGAGCTTTATCATACCGTGAAAACAATACTCATATTGTTAATTCCTGGGATGAGTTCAAAGAGATTATCGAAAACGAAGGAGGATTCCTGATGGCTCATTGGGATGGCACTTCTGAAACAGAGATTGCAATCAAAGAAGATACTAAAGCCACTATCCGTGTGATACCGTTTGATGACAATCCGGAACCTGGTAAGTGTGTATATTCAGGAAGGCCATCAAAGCAAAGAGTCGTTTTTGCCAGAGCATATTAGCTTCACTTTTTTAGTAATTGATCAATTCGGAGGAATACATCCCAGTATGTATTCTTGTTCATTTCAGACCAATGAATGATGTTGTAGCGGTATTGATATGTTTGGATCTGACATACCAGGATAAATATCACGATGAGAGAAATATACATTACCCTACAGATTCTTGATCTAAGATTTTCGAGAGTCAGCCCTAGTAATATTGCAAATACTGAATAATACTCGATAAAAACCCTGGAAGAAAAACTACCTCCATAATACCACATCCACCAGGAAGAAAAAACGAATATGATAAGCCCCAGAAAAGCAAAGAGAGAAAAAAATTGGTATATATTTTTTCTGAATAAAAAATACCCCCCAGCCAGTGAGATGAGGAGCAACGGTGTATAAACAAATAAGCCTTTTTTATAACTGAACAGGATTTTAATAATCTGTGGTCTCAAAAAATTAAATCCTTCATTAGCATAAGAATAAATTAAACAATGATCGGTTTGAATCAAATAGATAATAAATTGTATTCCGAAAATCAATAAAAAAAAAGTGATTCCCAAAAACAGGAAAGGGTAGCTTTTGAAGGTTGATTTTAATCCCTGAGTGAGATGAGATAACTGGTCGGCCATAAACGGGGTAATGAATATAATCAGGAGATTGACGGGTCGGATAAGTGCGATTATTCCAAGCAGGGCGCCAAGTAGGGGAAGACTTCTTTTGTCATAGTTGGTGAAATATCTCTTCAAAAAATACAAGAACATGGTAATAAAGGCGAAAGAATATACATGCGACATAGAGAATTCGATAATTGTATAATAGAAGAGGTTGGTGCCGAACACAAGAGAAAAAAGTATCAGAGAAACATAGCCATCCCGGAGGTGATATAAACTTAAAAGCTTTTTAAGAAAATAAAGTGAAAGTGCTAAATAGAAAATCACCCCAATCTGCAGCATGAGAGTATAATACTTTGAATAGCCATCTGGAGTATTGTGGGAAAGAAGGGTAATGGCATGTCCAAGAATGAAAAAGGGTGCCAGGCAGAGAGCTGTTCCAGCATAATATTTATTGATGACATATCCATTATATGTATACCTGTAATCGTAAAAGAGATCTTTTTTATAATATTTCACCATTTCGATGGAATCGAAGAAGCCAAAGTTCAAATCCTTATATATAAAAACTGCCGGTAAATAGGCATAGTATCCCTTTCCATCTGATTCAATGATCCCTTTTGAATAATCCTTACTGAGGTTAATATTCATTGATACAAACATCAGAATAAGAATAATGGCAGGTATCGTCACTCTTATGGTGAGGTGTTGGATGGAGTTTTTCATTATATAGATCAGGCTCGAATAGTTATAAGTAGTTCATTTTTAATCTATTTGTCCAGTTTTATTAACTGTCCTGTGCCTGTGATTTTTGTCTTTATTATTTCCGGATTTCCTTTATAATAAATATTGCCGATGTTTTCAATTTCGACTTACAGTTGTTTAGTTCAATAGACATAGCAGTCGTTGGATCCCCGGTTATTCATGAATGTGAATTGGGTAATAAGATCCTGACAGTAGAAAGGCCCGTAACTGGAAGCATAGATATAATTAACATTAGATGTTCCTCTTATATTAAAATCAACAGTACCATAATGGAGGCTAAGGACTGATTTCTGTGTTGCAATATCCAGGTCGATGGAACCTGAACCATCCCAAACCTCAATATTCAGTGAATCGCTTACTATTGTGTTGGTACTGATGATGTTGCCTGAAGCCTTATAATAAATGTTGACAAGATGTGCGACAGAAAGATAGATATCGATGTCCTTATTATAGTTTCTAACCCAATCACATGTATTTTCATTTCTAATAGTCAACTTTTTATCCTGCACATCTGTAATGATCGATCCCATAATGTTTTCGTCTGCCTCCACTTTAATACCACAGTGGACATCCTGAGTGATGATCAGGTTGACATTATCAGCAAGGTCAATATATTCAAAATCAGGCACATTTCTTTCTTCGATAATGATCTTTCCTGTGTTTTTAAAACAATCTCCAAGGTCAAGTTTTTCGCAGGATATAAATAGGAAGCTCAAAATTAACTTAATGATGATATGTATTTTAGGAAGGGTCATTGTTAATAGTACCATTTAATTTTATATCCCATTCCCCAACCAATAAAATCAGCCCTACCCCAGTGAACCTTAAGTGTAATGTTGGCATAAAGATGTTCAGAAAAATCATATTTTATCGATACTTTCTGATAGACAGATCCATCACTCTGATCTTTTCCGCTGAGGTACATTCCGTAGTTAAAATCAAAAGCGAGTTTTCCAAGAGCCAACTGATAGGCAATATTCAACCCTGTTTTTATCAGTGAAAATTTATTTTCTACTATGACATGATTTTTCTCCAGTATTTTTTCATCAGATCCATCATAAGAAACATCAAAACCTCCACCGAATTTGCTTTTATAACTTATCTGTTTAAGGGCGGTACCAAACAGGGAGTAAACAAAAAACTTTTTACCAACAAGTGCTTGCAGATCTTTGAATCCGAAAACACCGGTTAGATTAAATTCTATTATACGGTGGATATCAAAATCAAAGGGTTTGGTCGGGGAATATAGTCTTTTTTGTATAGGTACGTTTTGCCTGTTAAAAAAACGTTGTAGACCTATTGAAATGGCTGGTACGTTTAATCCATAATTAGGCAGCTTAAATGATCCGTTGCTGAAATGGGTCAATGTTAGACCGGCAGTGAACCAGTAAAAATCATTAAGTCTGTAATTGAGTTCAAGCATCAGATTCCCTGCGAAATTAATATGTGAACCTATTGCCAGATGTTTAAAATTTTCAAGTCTTTCAAATTTTTTTGTTAGATAGCCTATGCCTGCACCAAGCCTAAATCCAATGGTGATGGTTTTTGTTTTAATAATAGGAAAATTGATATATGGAAAGAGGGCATTGGCGGTTCCAAGGTACGGAGATATGCCAAGTCCTGAATGATAATACACGATACCGATATCGGGATAACTATACATCTGTTCCCAAAACTGTTGGCCATAAGTGGCTTTACCCAAGCTGATTTCAATGGCCGGGAAATGGCTATTGTATATTTCCATTCCAATATGATGATTAGCGATAAAGCCGTAATATAATTTACATTCTAAATAAAGATTTGACCGGTAAAGTTTATGTTTAAATCTGTTAGGAGGACGTTTATAATCATCACCTCTTCCAGCAAAAACCTGATTTGAAGTTGTGAGGATGAAAATCATCCATATTAAGATGCAGGAGATGCCAAGGGATCTTATGGAGTTGCCAATGTTCAACTTGTCATGATTGTTTTTCTTGATGGTTCAGTATTGACTCAGATGCGCAAAATTACATAAATTTAAGCGTTTGGAAAATCCTTACTTTTGTCAAAATTTTACTTATGAAAACGCAAACAGAAAAACAGATTGGAAAGGCTAAAACGAGAGTTGAAAGAATTTGGTTATAAAGTGATTAAAGATGATTTAGACGTTGCATGAGTCAAAGGCCGATTTTTACTGGAGGTACAAACCCCGTTTATGAAACTGGCATCAACAGATAAGCACAAAAGAATGTTGCTACGAGCACGCGGATGAAATTTTTATTTCTTATCGGGATTAGCAGCTTAAATTAAGTAGTTGATATTGTATAACTTAAAAAATTATTTACGGATGAAAGAAAAATTGGATGCTTTTGAAAGATTGCTCACAATTATGGATGAGTTAAGGGCAAAATGCCCCTGGGATAAAGAGCAGACGTTTGATAGTTTGAGGCATCTTACCATTGAGGAGATGTATGAGCTTTCTGATGCCATCCTTGTAAAAGACATAAATGAGATAAAGAATGAGCTAGGAGATATAATGTTACATATTGTATTTTATTCGAAGATTGCTTCTGAGACCAATGATTTTGATGTTGGGGATGTGATCAATGATCTCAATAAGAAGCTTATAAAGCGGCATCCACATATTTATGGTAATGTAGAGGTTCAGAATTCACGGGATGTCAGGAACAATTGGGAGAAGATAAAGATGGGAGAAGGACGCAGGTCGGTTCTTGGAGGTGTTCCCAATGCATTGCCTGCACTTGTAAAGGCATATAGAATTCAGGAAAAGGCCAGCGGTGCAGGTTTTGACTGGGAAGAACCAAGGCAGGTTTGGGAGAAAGTCATGGAAGAAAAAGATGAGCTTTTAAAAGAAGTGAATGAAGGCTCCGCTAAAGATAAAATAGAGGATGAATTTGGGGATCTGCTTTTTGCCCTGGTCAATTATGCCAGGTTTATTAAAGTCAATCCAGAAGATGCTTTAGAGAAGACAAACAGAAGATTTATCAGGAGATTCAACTATATGGAAGAACAAGTAGATAAGGATGGAAGGTTCTTGAAGGATATGACGCTCAGTGAGATGGATATATACTGGAATGAGGCAAAAAAAAATGAAGGATAAAAAATACAGAATGGAATTCTTTATCCTTCATGATTGAATTTAATGTTTACTAAGGTACTTTGCTACACCATCTGCTGTCGCTTTCATAGCTTCGTCGCCTTTGTGCCAATTTGCAGGACAAACCTCACCAAATTCTTCAAAGAACTGCAATGCATCGACCATCCGGATAGCTTCATCGATATTTCTGCCAAGGGGAAGGTCATTCACTAGCTGGTGGCGCACCATGCCTTGTTTGTCAATCAGGAAAAGGCCACGGTATGCAATGGGAGTACCTTTGAAGCCCATTTCATCATCTTCGGTATTATATTCATATTCACCAGCCAGAACATCATAATTCTGGGAGATGGTTTTAGAAAGGTCAGAGACCAGAGGGAATTTAACACCTTTAATTCCACCGTCCTTTTTTTCGGTATTAAGCCATGCCCAGTGCGAGAATTTCGAGTCGATAGAGCATCCGATAACAGCTACATTTCTTTTCTCAAACTCATCGAATTTTTCCTGAAATGCCAGGATTTCAGTTGGGCATACAAAAGTAAAGTCGAGGGGATAGAAAAAAAAGATAACATATTTTTTCCCGATATACTGCTCCAATGAAAATTTTTCGACAAATTCTCCACCGTTTACAACGGCATCTGCTTCAAATAAGGGAGCTTTTTTACCAACTAATACTGCCATTTGCTTGATATTTTAGGTTAATAAATGTAAAAAAAGTTATTACATGCCGTAAAATTACAAAAAACTTAACTTCTTACATTAGTTGATTTAAATCGAGTGTAATTTTCTTATTTTCAATATAATCATGAAGTGTCAGTTTACGTAATTCAAAGAAGTTTCTCCAATAGGTATTAAGTGTGCTGATATAAGCTTTTCTGTTATTATCCTTATCGGTCTGAGCCAGGTTTAACTCTATAATATTGATGGTTCCGATCAAATATCTTTGTTTAGTTACATCATAGCGTTTCTGGGCAACTGTATCGCTTTTGGCTGCAATAGATAGCTGGTTCCTTAGCATATTGAATTGCATGACCTTTAGAAAGACTTCCTGGTCAAAGTCAATTTGATCCTGTTCAACAGATGTTTTAATTAATTCCTGGTTTGATTCGGCCATTTTTATTTTTCCTTTTGATAAGCCCCAATCAACAATAGGTACCTGAATGCCGAGTGAAATCTGTTCCTGATTAAGCGGTGCAGTATAGGCTTCATCAATAAAATCTCCGCTTTGTGTCAATCCATAAACTGCATAAAGATTTGCGCTGAATCTTCCTTCAAGTTTTGCTCTGCTGACATCACTTTGGGCTTCAAGTAAGCGGCGGCTGAATGAAAGAGCCTCAGAACGATTATCCCTGGCTTCAGAAAGAGCATCCTGAATGTTCACAGAGATTGTGTATGATTTAACGGGAGGTACAAGTTCTATTCCGAGAGTATCCTTAATCCTGAGATAGGATTTGAGGTTGAATGATTTTATTTCCAGATCCAGCTTTGCTTCCTCGACATTGGTATTAGAATTAAGAAGGTTCAGCTCCATTTGTAAAAGTTCGTTTTCGGCGATTGTTCCGATATTATACCTTCCTTTTGCTATCTGATAGAGAGTATCATTGTTTGCCTGGTTGACGAGCTGGATATTAAGGTTAATCTGTGCGAGTAAAAGGTCAAAGAAGTAATTGGTTGCAGTAATGGAAACCTGTTCCATATCTTCCAAATATTTTCTCTTAGCCTCTTCATATCGCAGGGGTTCAATTTTTCTATCCCATTTAAATGAGTTAAATTCAAAAATAGGCTGCCGTATACCGATATTCAATGGCGTAGTGAGATAAGAAAATGTGGAATCATCAAAATTATCTATCCGCTGGAGGTTCGTGTTCATAAAGATTTGGCCCCCAGTAAATGGAATGTTTTGTGATACCGAAAGGTTTACAGAGGAGCGTGAAATCTGGCGTCTGATGAAGACTTCGGTACCATCGGGTTGTGTAATGACGTCAATAGATCGGCTTAAGTTGGGGAGGGTAGCATCAAATTCGACAAGGGGTTTATATCCTGCCTTATAAGTCCTGAATTGCCAGTAACTGCTGCGGAACCTATGTTTGGCAATAAGTGCATCAGGAGATTGATTTTTTGCGATATAAATAACATCATCAAGTGTAAGTTTTTTGGTTATATCCTGACCATGACTATAAAAAGAGAATGTCACTATTAAACATGTGATGATGATTTTCACTATATTCTTTCCGGTCATAATTTATCTCGAAAATTGATTATTCAAATAATTTATTCATAACGTAATGATTCCACAGGATCTTTTTCGGAGGCTTTTTTTGCAGGCATATAGCCGAAAAGAATACCAACAGCCAAGGAAACGCCAAAGGAAATGAAAATGGATACCGGTGAAACGATGGTGAGTATATGTGTAAGGCTCATGATAAGTTTAGAAAATGTTATGCCCACAATGATACCGATAATACCTCCGGTCAATCCGATTATGGTAGCTTCGAAAAGAAACTGCAGGGTGATGTCTTTTTTATTGGCTCCTGAAGCCATTCTGATGCCAATTTCTTTTGTACGTTCAGTGACAGAAGCCAGCATGATGTTCATGATACCAATACCGCCGACGATGAGAGAGATACCGGCAATAGCGCCTAACACAATATTAAAGATATCTTTTGTTCTTTGCTGTTGTTTAACCTGAATAATTCATAAATCCAAAATTCGGATAAAAAGCTATACTATTTCCAGGACGAATACAAAAAATTAGGCAAGCTGGGATAATTTGTAAGATATTGATGCAGTTTTTGTTTTGACAAAATTCATTGTTCAGGT
>JAPLDP010000060.1 GCA_026391695.1 Bacteroidota bacterium | reverse complement strand
GGCAGATATTCTGACCATGAAGTTTAATTCAGATGGTGAGATTTTAGCCGCAAAAAGTTATGGTGGCACACAGGATGATTATGGTGCAGGAGTGGTTGTTTTTGGTGAAGATGAACTGGCAATAACTGGATATTTTAAAAGCAGTGTTATTGAATTTGATACCCTGACGCTTAATAATCAGGGTTATGAAGATGCATTCGTCTATTGTATCAATCAACTTTATCCACAAGCCCAATTCACCTATATAATTGGTGGGGATACAGTTACATTCCAGAATACGTCATTAAATGCTGATTCATATTTATGGGACTTTGGAGATGGTAATACATCTGATGAAATAAATCCTGTTCATCAATACAATGAAAGCGGATATTATGATGTTACCCTTGTTGCAAACAATACATGTGGGTCTGACACGCTAATCCAAACTATATATATAATGCCACAAACTAATGTTCAGACTCCTTGCAATGAATGGGTTTCTTCTTTTGGTGGATCTACCAGTGATATTGGATGGTTAATAGCACGTGATGATTTGGGCAATGTTTATATTTCAGGCGAATATACAAGTCCAGTAATCTATTTTGGTAATGATACCATTTTCAATAATGGTAACATGGATGCATATATTCTGAAAATAAATCCTGATGGTATTCCCCAGTGGAGCTTCACAGTTGGTGGTAGTAATGAAGACCGTCCGAGGGGGCTATGCACAGATCTTGAAGGAAATATCATATCAGCCGGAAGGTTTTACAGCCCAACATTGACAATAGGCGACTCAGTTTTTATAAATCAAGGTGGCTCAGACATTTATCTGTTCAAATTAAATTCGGATGGTGAGGTAATCTGGGCGAGAAGTTTCGGTTCTGATGGAACTATTGAATTCGGGTTTCAAGTTGATGTTGACAGTGAAAACAACATTGTGATGACAGGTTATTACAATGGTTATTCCATCTCCTTTGATAGTTACATTTTGACGAATTACGAGGAAGGTTATGATGATATGCTGGTGGTTAAGTTTGATTCATCAGGGAATGTACTATGGGCCAGAGATGGTGGCGGAAACAATGATGACCGGGGGTATCGCCTGACTATCGATCAATCGGATAATATTTATGTCTCCGGGCATTTTGGAAGCAGTATCATGTACATGGGGCCATTTTCTTTGATCAATACAGGATCTCATGATATATTTCTTGCAAAATATGACAGTAATGGGGATGAAAAATGGCTTAAGGGTGTTGAGGGATCTGGTCCTGATTATCCTTATGATGTGGCTATTGATAACTTTGGAAGTGTATATACTACCGGGTATTTTGAGAGTCCTTTTATTAAGTTTGATAGTCATATAATCTATAATAACGGATATATTGACTTATTTCTGGCAAAATATGACTCTCTCGGCAATAATGTCTGGGCAAGAAGTTTTGGTGGCAGTGGTACAGACAAAGCTTATGATATAGATGTGGATTCGCTGAATAATCTTTATGCAATAGGATATTTTACTTCATCCAGTATT
>JAPLDP010000059.1 GCA_026391695.1 Bacteroidota bacterium | reverse complement strand
GAAACAAGATGGGTATTTGGGCTTTTTGTATCTTTACTCATGGAAAAGTTTGTTTAAAAGTTTATACACCTCAAAGATAATGATTATCAATGAGATAACAAACTTTTCCATTTTTTTATGAATAATTCAGGTTAAATCAAAAATTTATTGATATTTGTCAACTATAAAGTTTATCGATTTAAAGATAGTTAATTCTGAGGACTTTAGCAATAAAAATTTTCTAAGATAAAATTTAATTCTATGTTTTCATGGCAACTTATTTAAAAACCTCTAATTGTGTTGGTTGTCAAAGAAAATTCAATATTTTCCGTTCTCTGTCCGATGAAGAACTCACGATTATCAACGAGTACCGTAATGAAGTCATATTCAATACGGGTGAGATTATGTTCAAACAGGGCAGCCCCCTTACCCATATTGCCTGTCTTACATCCGGAATGGCAAAAATTTACATTGAAGGATTCAATAAAAAGAACCTGATCCTTAAAATCTTGCTCCCGGGTGAGATAGTTGGAGGGCCCGGATTATTTGTTGATTATGTGCATCATTTTACTGTTGCCACCTTACAGGATTCAACAGCCTGTTTTATTCATGTGGATGCTATCAAAGAAGTCGTCAGCCGAAATTCAGGTTTTGCCTTTGAGCTCTTACGACATGTTAACGAAAGAGACATAAAGAATTTCGATAAAATACTGAATCTTACGCAAAAACAGATGCCAGGCAGAATGGCCGATACGTTGCTCTATCTTGCAAAGGCCATACATAAAGCGAATAAATTCGAAAGCAGGTTATCACGTCAGGATATCGCTGATTTGTCGGCCATGACTAAGGAAAGCGCCATCCGTATCCTTAAGGAGTTTAAGGATGAGGGTATTATCAGTGTTGATGGCGACCGCTTTGAAATTCTTAATGAAAATGCTTTATTAAACATTAGCCGGAAAGGATAGAAACAAGCTATCTGTCATTTTAATAATCCCAGACCTTCCACGGTTAATAAAAAATAACCTTAATTTTGAATTAAATCTGTCCTAATCAGATAGACCACCTACGAAAACCGTTTCTCATAAAACCAAAATTAACCAAATTTGTTTATAAATAAACCTTAAGTTGGAGGTGAGATGCAGGCAACCTGTCCTGTTAGGCGGTTGTCTTAATGAATGTTTATCCTGTAACCATGCTTTATAATATACAGATAGACAATAAATAAGAGAAATGTCAGTTAATTGATGCGAAAAGATTACTAATATTGCAAGATAAAATCCATAGTGATGAGAATTTTCAGTACATTCATTTTAAGTGTCACCATTTTAGCATTTCTATTCAAAGTTTCAGCCCAGGAAATTGGCATAGGTGAATGGAGAGATCATTTACCATATTATACCGGTATCTCAGTCACCGAAGCCGGAAGCAGGATTTATTGCGCTACTTCCAGCGCAATGTTTTATTATGACAAGGAGGATAACAGTGTACAACGTGTGACGAAGGTCAGCGGCCTGTCGGATGTCGGAATAAGCGTAATAAACTTCACTCCGGACGTTCAAACCCTGGTTATAGCCTATACCAACACAAATATAGATCTTATCAAAGATAACCAGATCATCAATATTTCAGATATCAAACGAAAACCCATTCTGGGAAATAAAACCATCAATAACGTCACTTTCAGGGATAAATATGCCTATTTATCCTGTGGATTTGGAATAGTGGTATTGGATATCGACAAGGAAGAAATATATGACACCTATTATATCGGACCGGAAGGAGGGCAGATAAATATATGGGATATTTCATTTGATGATCATGACTCCATTTATGCAGCCACTGAAAGTGGTATTTACAAGGCCTCTCTCGAAAGCCCCAACCTGGCAGATTACAACTCCTGGACAAAAGACATGTCATTGCCCTTGCCTGATGTGAAGTACAATTTTATTGAGTATTTCAGCCACAGGATATTTACAAATTATGCCAGCGATTTATATGGTTCCGACAGCATCTATGTTCATACAAATGGTTCTTGGCAGCGCTTTGATCCCGGATATACGACCGGATGTCAAAATATTACATCGATGTACAACCGGCTTGTCATTGCCAATAATGGCAATGTGGATATTTATGACACCACAATGACACGCGTTTATTTTACTTATTTGCCCAGTAACATCGGCTTGTCTCCTTTGGATGCCATTATTGATAAAGACGCATTTGTCTGGATTGCTGACCGTTACGTCGGATTAGTGAAAACATATAACTCCGGTTGGACCGGTGAGGTCATCCATCCGAATGGTCCCAAATCACCTGATGTATTTGATATGTCTGTAACCGGTAAGGATGTGTGGGTGGTTCCCGGCGGCCGTGACGGTTCCTGGAATAATATCTGGAAGACCGGCCGTTTATTTTCTTTCATAGACAATGAATGGAAAACTTTGGATGCAGGTACTGTTCCCGAGTTGGATCCTGTGAGGGATATGGTTTGTGTAGCTGTTGACCCGGCTGACGAAAAGCGTGTTTATGCCGGTTCATGGGGTTATGGTTTATTTGAGTTCTTTAACAGGGAACTGGCAATTGTTTATACCGATGAAAACAGCTCCCTGCAGCCTTTTACCGGCACTGAGAAAATTAATATCGGAGGGTTATGTTTTGATGATGACAACAATTTGTGGGTTGCCAATTCTAATGCCGGTTCTGTATTATCAGTCAGATCGCCTGATGGCACTTGGCAGGCCCTCAACCTCGGATCATTAGCAACTGGAATCGATATAGGCGAATTGATAATCGACATGTCCGGCCAGAAATGGATGCTTGTCAGAGACCATGGCCTTGTGGTATTCAATGACAACAATACGATTTCCGATCCATCCGATGACAGGGTGCAGAAACTTAATGCCAATGCCGGTAATGGCAGTTTACCTGGCCTGAAAATACTGAGCTTTGCCGTGGATCAGGACGGAGAACTGTGGATGGGCTCGGATGAGGGGGTCGCTGTTATCTATTCCCCTGAAAATGTCTTCACCGGCGGGAATTATGATGCTCAGCGTATTCTGGTGATTCAGGACGGATATGTACAATATCTTCTTGAAACAGAAGCTGTGACAGCCATTACCATAGATGGAGCCAACCAAAAGTGGTTTGGCACGGATAAAGCAGGTGTATTCCTCATGTCGTCGGATGGCACCAAACAGTTGCTCCATTTCACCGAAGAAAACAGTCCATTGTTATCGAACTCCATTACCAGTATAGTCATTAATAATAACGGAGAAGTCTTTTTCGGAACATCAAAGGGTGTTATATCCTATCGTAGCACAGCAACGCCTCCGAAACCGGTGAATAATAATGTGTATGCTTATCCCAATCCGGTCAGGGAGGATTATGACGGCCCTATAGCCATCAAAGGACTTGTGCAAAATGCCGATGTAAAGATCACCGATGTCAGTGGCACATTAATATATGCTACTAAGGCTCAGGGTGGACAAGCTATTTGGAATGGAAGGAATTTTGAAGGCGACAAGGCGCACACAGGTGTGTATATGGTCTATATCAGTAATGAAGACGGATCCGAAACCATTGTGACTAAAATACTGGTCATCAATTAGTCAATAATCGTGATACGATTATTTAAAACCCGTGGCATTGTCCTGCATCAAATTAAGTATGGCGAAACCAGCCTGATTGTCAAGATATACACCGAACTGTTCGGATTGCAAACCTATCTCTTTAAAGGTGTTCGCGGCAAAAGTTCAAAGATCAAACCCAACATCCTGCAGCATGGATCTCTGGTGGATATGGTCGTTTATCATAAGGAAAAGTCAAGTATACAGCATGTCAAGGAGATAAAAAGTGCCCTGAATTATCAGTCCATTCCTTTCGATATCCGAAAAAGCTCGATCAGTCTTTTTATCAATGAACTTCTATATAAAACCATATATGAGGAAGAATCCAACCCGGCTCTTTTCAATTTCATCTTTGAGACTTTCAGGTTTCTGGATGTAACCGATAGGCCGGTCGCCAATTTTCATCTGTTTTTTGCGGTTCAGCTGACCCGTTATCTTGGTTTTTTTCCTCAGGCACAAAACAAGGCTTCGGAAAATTATTTTGATCTGAAAGAAGGCCATTTCAGTGCTTATCGACCCGTTCATGATAATATCATTCCCCCGCAACTAAGTGCATCATTTAGCCATTTGATGAGTGCCGGCTATGAGGAAATATCATGCCTCAGGCTGACAAGTGAAGACCGCATGATTTTGCTTGATAAGATCATCGAATATTATCGTTTGCATATACTTGCTTTTGGAGAGATACGGTCACATCTCGTCTTGAGGGAAGTGCTGAAATGACAATGAACAATGATCAAGGATCAATGATCATTGTTCATTGAACATTGGCGTTGGGTTTGGATATTGGATGTTGGCTATTCAAAGAATTCACTCCTTCACAAACTTCCCCGTGCTTGCCTGTGAGCCATTGTATAAAAGCCGTATTATGTATATCCCTTTTACCAGGAAAGAGACGTTGACCACCACCTCTTTTTGTCCTTTAGTGAGAATCAGTTCATAGACTTTTCTGCCAAAGATATCATAGAATTGGAGTGCTGCCTTTTCCTGGTACTGATGGTTAAAATGGGTCACATTAAAGAGTTCGTTTTTTTGTTGGTTTACAATATATTCCGGCAGTTTGATGTGGATTTCATCGATAGCAGGGTTGGGCCAAATCTTGAGCGGTGCAGTATATTCCTTTTCAGGTTCTTCAGGAATGTTGACAACCACATCACAGTCCATCTCTATGGTGTCCGATACGATGGGATGAGGACAAAGGCTGTCGTAGGTGAAGGGCTGTGTGTAAATGGTGTCGTATTCGAGATCGGCATTTACTTTAAACATATAAAGATCCCAATTGGTACCATTTATTACAAAATTGTCAATAACTACTATCTTACCATCAAAAGTTTTAATCATTGAGACCGGAGCATATACATCCTCTTTAAGAATTTTTATTTTTAGAACATTTCCTAATGTATCTGTTTTAATTAATGCAATATCGCAACATTCATTCCCTGGATAATTCCATCCCCCACCAATTACTATGGTTGAATCATTGTACAGATTTAAAACATTTGCTGATCCGTGTTCCGTATTTTCAATCAAATCTTTATGCCACAAAGTGTCCCCACTTGGAGCCAACTTGAATAATACAGGACAAAAGTTTTCAAGATTATAATGATTTTCTCCGCAACTGTAAATGTTCGAGAAGGAATCTTCTTCAGAATCATAAGCAAATCCATGATATTGTGTAAAAGCCCACCAAATCGTCTGATCCCATTGATCACCATCCTTATCAATGATAGCCCAGTAGGGTTTAATCCAATACCAATTCGAACCAGGCTCATCTTCATGATCAATAAAGCCGGTTAAAACATAATTTTTATCTTTTGTAATCAATAAATCATTACAGTTTTCATTAATAGTACTGGATAGGGTATCGCGGTAAACTTTATTCCATAACAATTCACCATCTTTATCCAGCCTGAACAACCACATCCTTTGTCTGGTATTATAACATGCGTAATACCAGAATAATGAAATATATCCACCATCGTCAAGTTGAAATATTCTGACGGCAAAATCCATGTTTTCGGGAGTATTGTAAATTTTACACCATTCCATTTCACCACAGGCATTTAGTTTTAAAATGAATGGATCATAAGCCGGATCATATTCTCTGGTTGATCCACTAATTATATAGCCCCCATCATTTGTTTGTTGGATATCATTAATTGGTGCCCAAAATGAATCGTTATGGATTTTTTTATCCCATAAAAGTCCTCCATTTATATCAGTTTTAATGATCCAACCATAAAGAGGTGTATGATGATCTGGCATTATGTATCCTCCAATGACATATCCTTTATCGTAAGTTTCAATAACAGAACTTCCGATTTCGCTCTTATTATCCCCAAAAATCCTGATCCACTCCTGTGAGTGTACTTGGAAAGACAATATTATCATCAAAACTAAAATGAAGTTTTTAACCTGAATTATTCATAAAAAAATGGAAAAGTTTGTTATCTCATTGATAATCATTATCTTTGAGGTGTATAAACTTTTAAACAAACTTTTCCATGAGTAAAGATACAAAAAGCCCAAATACCCATCTTGTTTCTGA
>JAPLDP010000058.1 GCA_026391695.1 Bacteroidota bacterium | reverse complement strand
CAGAAACCTCGATAATCCCACCAAGTATTAGTTTATTTACCGTAGAATTAGTGCCAGTTGCCAGGGCGGCATTTGCTGTTCCGCTTATAGATAGTGTTCCCCCAATTGATGCAACAGCAGAAAATGTCTTGGTGCCTGAGCTGGATAATGTAAGGTTGTTAAATGATATAGCCGTATTTCCCCCAATGGCCTGTGCACCTGATCTGTTGAAATTTATTGTGCTTCCGGTATTAGTAAAAGTAGCATTGTTAGTCCAATCTCCTGCAACATTGTGAGTAAAAGACCCGGCAGTAAATGAGGTACCCGTCCCAATAGTAACACTCCCACCGATAGTAAGGCTTACTACTGCAATAGTTGTCGCTGTTCCTGATAAAGTAAAATTACCACCTATTGCCGTAGTACCTGTTTGCAATGTTTTTGCACTAGTGTTACTTAATATTAAATTGTAATAATTAGTTGAAATAAGCGTCTGTGTCCCGGCATATCCGTAATTAACGGTGTTGCCGTTTGCAGTAGCTGTAAGTGCTGTAAGTCCCGGGGTTCCTGTAAAGTTAATATTAAGTGTGCCTGTGTTTGTTAATGTGGGTGAGCCCGATTGAGCTAATGCCGTTGTGACAGTTAATGTCCCGTTGTTCTGAATTGTTCCGCTGATTGTAACAGACGGAATAGTTAAAGTTCCACCAATCGTTTTGGTGGTGCCTGAAAAGGTATGAATTCCCGTGCTGGCTGTAAAAGTTGTACCACTGTGTTGCAAGCTACCACCATAATTAATAGCTGCAGCGTCAGTTTCATTCCAAACACCTCCGGAATTAATTGTTACATCTCCTGTAAATGTTTTAGTGCCTGTGTTAGCAAGTGTTAATGTACCTGTAACTGATGTTGTACCGGTAACTGAAAGTGTCCAGGTATTTGTAGCACCGGTAGCAAAAGTTGCTCCGGTTCCTACACTCAGATTGCCGCCAACGGTTACAATTCCTCCTGTTGTTTTTGTGCCTGAGCCTGAAAGGCCGAGGTTGTAATAGGTTCCTGCAGCAACAGTTTGAGTACCTCCCAAACTATAATTCACTGTTCCCGTGCCGGCGTTTAGTGTTCCCCATGGGAAGGTAGCTGCAGTGCAATTGTACGTCCCCGTATTGAGATTCAGCGTGGTAGCCGTTGTAACTGTATAAGCGCTATCGTTGAAAATGCTGCCTGATGTTACATCTCCTATTGTGAGAGTAGTAACCGTTGCTGCGGCAGCAAGCGTCACTCCGGTTGAATTATTTATTTTAAGAGTTGCGTATGTTCCACCAACCGCCGTTTGTGCCCCTGATCCATTGTACTCTATAGTGCCGCCCCATGTTTTACCTGAGGGAATCGGTGTTTCACTCGTTGATGTTGGTACCGATGTTTGAATAGTTCCCGTATTGGTAATTGTGGAAAGGGTACCGGCAAGAATAATTCCGGGACCGAAATTGAGAACATCGCCGGAAACCGTGGTGGTCAAAGCATCGTTCACTGTTAATGTAGCCGAACTTCCAGTTTGGAGATTCACTGTTGAACTGTTGGAGAGAATTAATTGCGCTATAGTTTGAGTGGGGACATTGGTTAATGTGACACTTCCACCGCCACTAAATTGAAGAACGTCATATGTCGCAGGTGTTGTACGGGTAGGTGTCCAATTGGTTGCAACTTGCCAGTCAGTAGAGGTACCATGCGTCCAAGTATAAGAAACTTCCTCGCTTCCATAAGTTCCATTCGCAGGCTCCGGGCTTACATACTTGCGGGTGATGATGTTATCCCAATAGGTGTTAACAGTTCCTCCTAAAGCATCCCCGCCGAGACCAATATACCCACCATTGTTTGTAACAGCGTAGGTGGTAGAGTTTAGAACAGTACCGGGAACAGGACTCATGCTGGTCGTAGCATCATAATACAGAGTTGACGAATTCCCCGCTGAATTAATGGCAATACCAAACCTATACCATGTAAGAGGCGACGAAGTTTGGCTTGCACCAGGAGTGCCCCAGACATTCCAACTGGTGGTAGTTGCAAAACCCGTATAGGATAAGGTTCCCCTGGAATCCAGACGGTACATCTGTCCTAATCCACTTGAATTGCATAGAAAATAAAAGTTTCCCAGGTTACCAGTCTCGGTATAAACGTTAAAAGATGTAAATGTATTCGCGGCGATGCCGCTATTCCTATACATGTAATTCTGTGCACCAGCGGTGTGGGTTTGAGCATATAGCGAATTTGGAGGGTTTCCTATGGAACTTGTTGTTCCGGCATTACCGGATACGGTCCACCCTGTTGTAGAAGAACCGTCATCGTAATAGATAAATGTTGAAGAGCCGCTACTGGTGGTAGTAGCGGTTGAATAGCCGTAATAAACATATATCGATTGTGCTGAACTTTCGAGATCCGCCGATACCTTGACCCAAAATACAGCGTTGTCGCTGGCTGTGGAAGACTGTATCCAATAACCTAATAGCGTTGAACCATCAGAAGCGGTAAACCGTATATCTCCAAAATCGGTTTTGCATTTACTATTACAATAAACATCTCCAGCACCATCGGTTCCACCGGCATAATGAACGGTTATCATAACTTGATAATTTGTTCCTGCTCCAGTCGCTGAATGGATGGTGTGGCTTTTCCGGTAGTGCCAACTTGCATCATACCAGCCTAGCGCACTCACTGAAAACGTGCCAGCGAGTGAGAGCAACGGTATCAATAAAAAAGGTAAGAATTTCTTCATTTTTGTATATTTTTTAAGGTTTATACATCGCTTATAGCCTTAAGTTACTGTCAAATTTTTTGGGACCATTTCACTTGATTAATCATAAATACAAGCTCTATATAATATTGTTTAAAAATTATGCAGTTATTTTTTTATTTATCTGATTATGAATTATATAAATCACAGGTATGAATCCCGGGGCAAGTTGAGCTTGCGACATGCCGCTCCAGCGGCGCCCCGGCCCCTTATTCTGCCCCAAAGGGCGTGGTATTATACCTTCCGACTTTGTCGGGATTGTTCGACTTACAATTTTTGGTGCGCCTTCGGCTTTCAAAAATTGAGTCTCACAAATAAAACATTTATACATTACTCCAAACAATACATCAACACATCAATTTTTCATTGAAAAATACATAGGAAAGGGGATTCCCTGGGTGAAGAGAATCAATTGTGTTAAAATTGCATCCGACTATATTATTTACAGTCAGTTAAATTTCAACGAACACTATTATGACTCCATAATTGCGTATGGAGTGGATTTCACGACAGTATTATAATATGAAAGTACCTTGAAAATAAAGAAAATAAATTTACTGATAAGATAAAACGAAGGTAATACAGGCACTTTCTGTTTCATAACATTTTGACTTTCTAACGACATTCAGTTAATAATTCTGAATGCTGTTAGGGGTTACAAGTAGTCTGTTGGGGTAGGGTAATGGGTGAACAACAGAACTTTGTGCGGCAAAGTTATGTCATTAATAATTATAAAACAAATTTTAAAAAAAAAATAAAAAGCAAGCCCTGGCACTTGCTTTTTATTTTACCCTTTCCTATGTATGTACCCCTTACCAGGGTAGGGGCTTTTCCAAAACAGTATGAAACAGTTGAGGCTCTTAAATGACTTTTTTTATTTTTGAATAATCAGTTTTTTCGTTTGATAACTTGCACCGCCATCTATTTGAATAAAATATAGGCCATTTTCAACATTTGACAGATCAAGCTTCTCTGAATAGATATCCATGACAGAAATACCTTTTTGTTCATAAATTATCTTTCCGTATATATCATAAATAATAATTCCGACATTTAACGGGAACTCAGAATCAATTTTCAGATTAAATATCCCATCATTGGGATTGGGAAATATTTCCAATTGAATACACTCTGTACGCATTTTATCGGAATTATTAAAAAAAGTGATATTCATTGATTTCTCGAATAAACAACCATTCGTACCAATTGCTTTTAATGTGATGGTGTGCGTCCCGGCTTTAAACTCCCTTGAATCAATTATTAAATTGCTTTCCCTGAATCCTGATGGCATCCAGAGATAGGATTGAATGTCAGGGGAAAAAGCATCAATATTTAAAATTTCTCCTATTGAAAGGGTCGTGTCCTTTATGTTATTCAGCTCTATCGGATATGGTGTAAAATTTACTTTCATTTGATTATTTACAGATGTAAACGTATATTCATTATAAGCCGTTAATGTTACACATAGATTTTTATTATTGTAATCAGAAAGACACGGAATATAAGTTGTATTAAGCGCTGTAGGTTCTGTAAAAATACCTGTGCCATTGGTTGTCCATTTCACAGATGTGAAATTCCGGGCATCTCCGGTCAAATTGATGACCTCTTTTTCACAGAAGAATGCTTCCCACCCGGCATCAACATAAATTTCTTCGTTTATTGGCAGATAAACATCATCAATCCACACAGCATCGGAACCTTTGGCATCCCTTTCATCTTTTGCATATTTCCACTCAAGTACATGTTTCCCTTTTGGAACAAAATATATGCAGTTAACCCATGAAACTTCCCCTGACCATTCTCCTTGTATATTTCCATCAATAAGGAATTCGAACCTATCCTTTCCTGATTCAGATGAAATCTTAAACCAGAAACTTACAAAATCATCTATTGTATTTTCTGAGTAAAAAAGCATTGACGAACTCTCATTAGCACCAATTTGCCCCGATTTGCACGACATCAAACCATTAAAATGAACCGTGCTGTCAATTTGCCATCCATAAATGCCTTCAAAGCCCCAGAGATTCCGGGGAAGTGTTGCATCTTCAAAATCTTCATCAGGAGGTGATGTAATCTTGAATTGCCAGATATCCCCATTTATAAAACCATATTGATTATAAGCGTCAACACGCCAGAAATATTTCCGGTTGTATTCAAAAGTTTTATCATATAAATAAAACGTGTCTCTCAATGTCAGTCCATTAAGTAAATTAGTCGGAGGGTTGTCGGTTCCGATATATATCTTGTAAAATTGCGGTTTACTTCCATTACCTGCTGACCATTGCAGCGTTTTATAAGGAGAAACCATTTCCTGGCAGTTGACAGGTGAGGATATTTTAATCCGGGATGGGTAATATACTAATGATAACTTTTTAATATAAGGTATACAATTATTAGCTATTATGGTTAAAGTGACCTCATCACACTGCAATTCATTTGCAATCTTAATATGGGCTACTCCTTCGAGAATTTTTCCAGCACCCACGATTTGATCATTGCATGTCAATACCGCTTGTGCTCCATCAATATCACATTTAATTTCAAATGTTTCAGCATCAGAATATATCACATCCTCATGTTGTGCATAGATAGTTTTAGGGGTACCCGATAGTAAAATAAGTGAAGGATCTCCAAATATTGTCCATATATCTGTGAGTCTGCCACCTGCTATCCCATATTTATCATTCATGGCCATACAACCACTCATGGTCATCCCTCCAAATGTCATTAAAGCCGAATTGTCATGCCCATTTAATAGATAGGATATCATTTCATCCTGGGCGTGCATGGAGGGATACCAGCCTAATTGTCCGGTCGTCATAAATGCTGCTACAGCTCCAGTTGGTATATCGTTATCCGATGCCCGGAGCCATGCCTCGGCAAAACATAACGGATGATTGAATGCGCCACCATAACACCCGGCCGAGATGATAAATGGATAACGATTTGCATTATTCAATTGGAACACATCATTAACGTTGAATTCTGAAGTTCCCCATGAAGAAAAGTCTCCAACACCGGTATACAATAATATACTTGCACCTTCATTGATGGCTTCCTTTACCATCCTGCTGGTAGGATTTCCTGCAGCATCAAAATCACCCTGATTACCATCAAACAATTCATACTTATAACTGTAACCGTTGCTTAATAACTTATTCTGAAGATTCCTTACATGTTCATAATCCATTTCGTTATCATCACCAGGACCTTGATTGGATCCAATGCCAATACTTTTTGATAACCAATCCCTTGCTTCAAACTCATTTTTTTCATACCGTAAAGATTTTTCGACTTGAATCCTCACGTGATTAAGCGTTGAAGCAGAAAAGCGCCCGACAAATATATCGGGGTAATGATCTGTGCCGGCTATATATCCATAGGAATTATCAGAAATACCCAGTTCAGTGCTCAAAGAAGGAATGTATTCAATATCACCGACAAGCAGCAAATAGGAGAGGCCATATGAGTAATAGTAGTTTGTGACATAATTTTTGATTGCTTCTGCATCACCAATTTGGGCGACGTCTACAACATCGCAGATAATACCGCATTGTAATTTCCAGTCTATTAAAGGCTGCAAGGCTTCTATAAAAGGACCATATGAAATGATGAGCATGCGGGTGGTTTCCATTTGACTATCATCTCTGTTATCTGTCATTCTATAGTTTAGGAAATGGCGGTTATATATTTCTTTAAATCCATTTGATGCCGAATTTTCGTATTTGCGGACAAAAGGATTTCGTCCTTCACTTTTATCGGCAACCAATTCCACAATGACTTCTGTGTAGACACGCAGTATTTTTTGGATGGGATTATATTGAAATGGGAAAATAGTGACAGTCTGCCCTCTTAAATCTCTTAAGATAAAAGGTTCGCTAATATCAGACAGCATATTGGGGTAAAAAGCATCCGTGCGATATGCATCACTTTTTGCTGAATAATAATTTTGACTCCCATTCCTTTGCATATCTCCATATGATGGAGCAATAGACATATTGGTATAATCAGTGAAATGGGCCGAAACAATATTCAGTTTCATTTCACCCTGGTCAGGAATTATAATGGATTCCGATAATTTTACCAGATCCGGATAACCGGCCATGAGAATGGGAACTGCATTATCGACGCGTACACAATATGAATTATTGCGATTGTCTTGGTATTCGTTTAAATAAAATCCATCGATCGAATATTTAATGACTGAAGAAGAAATAGTAGAGGAGATGAGCTTCACGCGAGCCGGCGAAGGAGAATCGGCTGTGATCTTAATCCATTCCGATCCGGTTGTCTGAAATACCACTATCACTATGGATATTAAGATAGAAAAAGGTTTTTTCGCCATTTTATGTGAACCTTAGTTCGGATCACATAGGGCAAGGGTAAAATATAAACTTTAATCGGTATTTTTGCAAAAGGTAATACAAACTGTATTAAAAGGAATTTATAACTGTAAATATTTTAGTTCAGGGTGTAAATTCGAGTCTGTAACAATTCGAATGCATGCCAACCCTTGACATAAACGAAAATCTACTTTACAGGCTGTTTTTATCTAAAATTCAATCTCGAGTTACAATTGTAAAATATGTTATGATATTAATTTTTATTAGATACAAATGTGAATAATTCAATTATTACATTTGTGATGAAGAATTTGCATATTTATTCAAAATGACTTAATTTTGGCATTCTTATGCTAAAAAGAATATTTCAATTAATCAAATCGAAAGAAATCACAGCCTCTGAGTTTGCATCGACAATTGGAGTGCAACCATCCAGCGTTTCACATGTTCTTTCTGGAAGAAATAAACCGAGTCTTGATTTTGTACTGAAAATTTTACGATGTTTTCCGGAAATTAATCCTGATTGGCTTTTGTTTGATCACGGCGCGATGATACGAAAAGAAAAAATTACTATTAATAACCAGGAAATACGAACTGGTCACATAGAAACATTCAAATCCGAAACTGGTTTGAAGGTTTCCCCTGTTGAAGAAGGGAAAACCTTACTCCAAGATAGCACATCACCTGTAAAAAGCGATACACAAGTAGCACAAAATACTGGCGTAATTAAATCAGTACGTATTGTGATTTTTTTTAACGATCATACATTTTCAGAATATATGCCTGAAAATGTCGGAAAATAGAATTATCAGTACCGTTCCAATTTTGAAAAGAAAAAATCACTTTCAATCCCTGCATTTTCGTCACTGTCAGAACCGTGCACTGCATTCGCTTCAATAGATATCCCATATAAACTCCGTATCGTACCTGGTGCTGCTTTTAAAGGATCTGTAGAACCAATGAGTTCCCTGTATGTTTCGACAGCATTGTCCTTTTCAAGTATAGCAGCTACTATGGGACCTGAACTCATTGACATTACTAAATCATTAAAGAATGGCCTTTCTCTGTGAATGGCATAAAATTCCCTTGCCTGATCCGTTGTCAATTTGAGGTATTTCATCGCTATAACCCGGAATCCTGCTTCATTTATCTGTTTTAATATTGCACCTGTGTGATTTTTCTGCACAGCTAAAGGTTTAATCGTGGTCAATGTGATTTTTCCTGACATAAATGTTGGTTTTAAAGATTTTTAATGAGACTCAAATTTTACAAACAAAGTGCAGTAAAATTTGTAAGTCGAATTAATCCCGACTGCGAAGCAAGTCGGGATTAATTAAATACTCTGCAACGGAATTTGGAAAATGGGCTTGCTCTGGTTACCGTTATCGTGCGCAAAAATAATACATAATCAATTGCAAGGTCTTAGTCTGTTATATTTTATAAATTTATAAATTTGCCAACCTATTTTGACAATATTTAAATATTAGAGCATTGACCAAAACAGTTGCTTATCAAGTCAAAGAATTGCTCAGCTCCTCAAAAAGAAATGTGGTAATTACTACTCACACTAACCCTGATGGGGATGCTTTGGGATCATCCCTGGCTTTTGGGCAATTTCTGACAATTACGGGGCACCATGTGGATATCATTGTACCGAATAACTTTCCTGCCTTCCTGTCATGGATGCCAGGAAGTGAGAATATCCTGATCTATAAAAGGCTGCCTGAAAAATGCAGACACATTATCGCTCAGGCTGAATTAATATTTTGTCTCGACTTTAATGCACTTATCCGGTTGGATAAACTTGAGGATCCGGTTCGCAAAAGCTTTGTCCCCAAAATATTAATAGACCATCATCCTCAGCCTGAAAATGAATTCGACATTGTGATTTCTTCCGTTGAAACATCTTCGACAGCAGAACTGGTATATAAATTAATTGATGAGCTTGGAGGGAAGTACCTCATTTCTAAACCTATTGCTGAAAATATTTATGTAGGTATAGTAACAGATACTGGCTCTTTTAGCTATTCATGTAATTACGAAAACACTTATCTGATTATTGCCGATTTAATGAAAAGAGGTGTTGATGGTGAACATATCCATACACTTGTCTATGACACCTATTCTGAAGACCGGATGCGCTTACTCGGTTACTGCTTGAGTAAAAAGCTGAAAGTTCTTAAGGAATATCATTCAGCCTATATTTGTCTGACAAAAGAAGAGCTGCGGTCATTTAATTATCAGATTGGGGATTCTGAAGGTATCGTAAATTATGCCCTTTCAATTACTGGAGTAAGCTTTGCCTGTTTAATAATGGAAAGAGATAAATATATCAGAATGTCATTCAGGTCACGGGGCAACTTTTCTGTTAATGACTTTGCAAGAAGACATTTTGAGGGAGGTGGTCATAAAAATGCAGCCGGTGCAAATTCGTACGTTACTATCGAAGAAACAATACTTAAACTGGAGGAGCTACTCGCAGTTTATAAAGAGCAATTAAATATTGCAAATCAGATGTCAGGATATAATTATCATGAATAGTGTTATGTCGGTAATAGGTAAAACAGTTGCTTTCATTATTTTATTGATTGCTTTTAGTTCAATAATATCAGCATGTCGTAATAAACTTTCAGAGAAGGAAAAAGCCTTTAATCCTGATCCGTATAAGGAGATCCTGATAAAAGCCAACAAACAAATGACTAAGAACGAAAGTGATCTCATTGATGATTTCATCAGGCGTTATGGTTGGACTATGGAACAAACAGGAACAGGATTGCGATATATGATTTATAAAAAAGGAAATGGTCTGTTTCCAAAGAAAGGTGATTACGTTATTATTAATTATTACTCGATACTTCTTAATGGTGATTCATGTTACTCCTCTGGAAAGGATGGACATAAGGAATTCCAGATCGGTAGCGGGGCCGTTGAAAGTGGTCTGGATGAAGGAATTTTGTTACTCCGCATTGGAGACAAAGCAAAATTTATTATACCTTCGCACCTCGCTTTTGGATTGTTGGGTGATCAGAATAAAATCCCTCCAAAAGCAACGCTGGTTTATGATGTAGAATTAATAGACATCAGGAATATCAAAATTAAGTATAACTAAAATTCATTAAAAATGAAAAGAGAATTTTTTTTATTAATGGTGATTGCATTAGTCATTTCACTTGCTGTGGTCTCGTGCCAGCAAAATAAATATAGGGGATATAAGAAGTCAGATTCCGGTCTCCTGTATAAGTTTTATCATCGTTCTGGTGATACAACAAAACCCCGCTTAAATGATATGATTACAATCAGGATGAAATATGGAACAGAAGACACGACTATTTTTGACAGCGATAAAAGCCCAAGACCACTTATGATGCCTCAAAAAAAATCTGATTATAAGGGTGATATTTATGAAGCTTTCTCAATGATGTCAGTTGGAGATAGTGCCTCATTCATTCTCCGGCCGGATTCATTTTTTCTTAAAACCGCTCGCAATCCAAGAATACCACCCTATATCGACAGCAACGACGTGATGATTTTTCATATTAAACTTTTATCCTCTCTCACAAGAGAAGCTTACCAAAGAGCAGAGCAGGCGAGAAAGGACAGCCTCAAATCACAGGAAAATCAATTTCGTGAACAATACATCAAAGATAATGGGATTGGTGTCGCTTCTTTAACCAGCGGGCTGTACTTTATCGAGACAACCCCTGGAAATGGAACTATACCGCAGACCGGACAATGGATTAAATTGCATTTTTCAGTTACAGCATTGGATGGAAAAATAATTTATTCTTCTTTTAATGATAAGCCGGCGGAATTTGAGTTTGGAAAACAATTTGAAAACAAAGGTGTTACAGAAGCTGTTGGTCTGATGAGTAAGGGCTCGAAAGCTCGTCTGATAGTCCCATCTGACCTTGCCTTTGGCGAACGTGGCAGGGGAGAGATGATTCCACCTTTTTCAACTCTGCTTTATGATGTTCAGATTGTTGATATTATGACCAAACAACAACATGATATTGAGCAGGAAAAAATCAAACAGGAGAAATTGAAGAAATATGAACAGAATAAAATTGAAAGCCGTAGATTCCTCGAACAAAACAGTAAACAACCTGGCGTTGTGACTCTTCCGGATGGCCTGCAATATAAAATTGTAAATCCGGGCTCTGGTACTAAACCATCTCTCACTGATCAGGTAAAGGTAAATTACAGAGGTACTATCATAAACGGAACTGTTTTTGACAGTTCCTATGACCGAAAAGAACCTTCAGTTTTTAAGGTTAATGCAGTAATTTCCGGTTGGTCTGAAGCTCTTCAGATGATGCCACTTGGTGCAAAATGGATATTGTACATTCCTCCTGAATTGGCATATAAGGATAATGGAAGGGGAAAAATTATCGAACCCAACATGGCATTGATATTTGAAGTGGAATTATTGGAGATTTTAAAGTAACAAAACGGGTCTTTACAGAAATGCGTACTTTTAGGGTAACGAAGGTAATATGAATTACCCCGTGCTTTTAGCTCGGGGTTAAAAAAAACAACACAAAACCGGGCTTTAGCCCAAAACCTTGTTTACGATATGGCATATGAATATCAAGAATTTATACGTAAGTACAAATTTGATGCGTCTGTTTCGGGCTAACGCCCACGTTTTATTTAGCTGCCTGAAAACCCGGCCTGAAGTCCGGGGTAATTCAAATCACGAATTCTAACCACAAGTACGCATTATTGTGATGACTCAAAAAAAAAGAATTCGTACTACCGAATTTAGTTCTGATAATAAAGGTGAATTCGTTGTCAGATTTGGATTAAATAACTCTCCATTGTTTTCATATTTTGCTCCGGGAAGGGTCAATCTTATCGGGGAACATACTGATTATAATGGCGGCTTGGTATTGCCTTGTGCCCTTGATATGGGTACTACTCTTCTTATCCGTTTTAATCAGTCACATCGGGTCAGGTTTGCATCAACAAATTTCCATTTTTCTGCCACCATTGACAGGACTGATTTAACTAAAAAACAGGGCCACGAATGGATTAATTATCCGATTGGAGTTATGAACCAGTTCTTGGATAAACTTATTCCATTAGCTGGTATGGATTTGCTATATAGTGGGAATATACCTTATGGAGCTGGTCTTTCATCTTCTGCTTCCATTGAAATGGTAACTGCTTTTGCACTGAATGATCTTTATGGAACAGGATGGACAATGATCGATATGATAAAGGCTTCTAAAAAAGCTGAAAATGAATTTGTCGGAGTGAATTGTGGTATTATGGACCAGTTTATTGTGGGAATGGGACAACACAATCATGCTTTGTTTCTGAATTGTGACTCGTTAGATTTTGAATTGGTACCATTTGATTTAAAAAGTCACTTATTGATCATTACAAATACAAATAAGAAACGAGGTCTTGCTGATTCAAAGTACAATGAAAGAGTTGAGGAATGCAAGAAGTCACTTCAATATCTTAATACTATTTTGAGTTTAAATAATCTGGGAGAATTAAATTTAGAAACATTTAGCAAATATGAAACTCTCATCCCAGATGCGACACTTAGAAAAAGGGCTAGACATGTCGTTTCAGAGAATCGGCGGGTTGTTGAAGCAAAAAAAGCGCTAAAAATGAATGATCTGGATTATTTTGGGAAACTCATGTACGCCTCACATGATTCATTACGCTTTGATTATGAAGTTACTGGTAACGAACTTGATGTTCTCGTCGATGAATCCAAATGCATTGAAGGAGTCCTTGGAAGCCGAATGACTGGGGCAGGCTTTGGCGGTTGCACTGTTACACTCATAATGAAAGATAAAATTAAGCATTTTATATCTGAAGTCAGTAAGGCATATATTCGAAAAACCGGTCTGATACCGGAGTTTTATCCTGTTCAAATAGGAAATGGCGTGCGAAGTATTGATTAATCTGAAAATATTTATCACCTTTAAGCGTTTAATAATTCGCTGAAAATTTGTATTTTTGCGCCCATGTTTAAAAAAATCGCTACGCCGTTTTTCTTCATTGTACTATTTGTTGTAACAAATTCCTGTTCCAAGTATCAGAAACTGATGAAAAGTACAGACTTTGAAGAAAAGTACGAAATGGCAGTTGTTTATTACAACCAGGGTGATTATTACAAGGCTTTGCAACTATTTGACGCTGTCTTACCTTTTTATCGTGGAACGGATAAAGCGGAACAACTTTCATACTATTATGCCTATTGCCACTATCAGCAAGGTGATCATGTCCTCGCAAGCTATTATTTTAAACGGTTCACAAAAAATTATCCTTCTAGTAAATATGCCGAAGAGTGTTATTATATGAGCGCTTATTGTAAATACCTCGATTCTCCTGTTTATAGCCTGGATCCAACAAGCACGATTGAAGCAATAAATGAGTTACAGCTTTTTATTGATGTATTCCCCAATAGCGAACGGATAACTGAATGTAACAGACTGATTGATGAATTAAATGGCAAGCTGGAAAAGAAGGAATTTGTAATTGCTGAGATGTATCTTAAAATGGAGGATTATCAGGCTGCTATTACGACTTTTAATAATCTTCTAAAAGATTACCCCGATACGGATTATAAAGAAAAAACCTTATTTAACCTGACAAAAGCATATTATTTTTATGCATTGAATAGTATTGAAACAAAAAAGAAAGAGAGATTTCAAAACGCTGTGGTAGCTTATGATACTTTTGTATCTACTTTTCCTGACAGTGGGTATTTAAAACAGGCAAGTGGTTATTATAATAATGCTAAAAAACAATTGTCGAATTAATTAATATAAAATGGATTACAAGAAAATCAAGACTGAATCAACTACGATTACACGTACTGTAAGTGACTTTGACAAGGAAACTGGAAATATTTATGAAACAGTTGCGATCATTGCCAAAAGAGCTAATCAGATAGGGTTGGAGATGAAAGAAGAGCTGAATAAAAAAATCGCTGAATTTGCATCTCCGGTCGATAATCTGGAGGAAATTTTTGAAAACCGTGAACAAATCGAGATAGCTAAATATTATGAACGTCTTCCGAAGCCTACCTTGATAGCCACTCATGAATTTATTAATGACCAGGTCTATTACCGTAATCCATCGAAGGAGAAAAAAACTAAGGTTTAGTAATGAATTGATTACAAATTCAATTCCTTATGCTTAAAGGTAAAAAGATCATCGTTGCTGTTACTGGAAGCATAGCGGCTTTTAAATCCGCATACCTTGTGCGTCTGCTTGTGAAAGAAGGTGCTGAGGTAAGAGTAATTATGACACCCTCTGCCAAGGACTTTATAACACCCCTGACATTATCTACGCTGTCAAAGAATCCCGTTATCTGTTCATCTTTCAATCAGGAGGATGGACATTGGCAAAGTCATGTCGAACTTGGTACATGGGCTGACCTAATGATCATTGCCCCTCTGACAGCAAATACACTGGCTAAGATGGTGCATGGAATAGCCGATAACTTTGTCACAACAGCATATTTATCTGCACGATGTCCGGTCTTTTTTGCCCCAGCAATGGATTTCGATATGTACCATCATCCATCCACCGTTGAAAATGTAAGAAAACTTCAGTTACTTGGTCATTTACTTATTGAACCACAGGTCGGTGAATTGGCCAGCGGTCTTAGCGGCCCGGGTAGAATGGAAGAACCGGAAAAGATAGTGAACGTAATAGATGCTTACTTTAGAAATGGCCAGGACCTTGTGAATAAAAAGATTCTTATTACAGCGGGACCAACATATGAAGCTATCGATCCCGTCCGGTTCATTGGGAATCATTCTTCAGGTCAGATGGGCTTTGAACTTGCACATGAATCTGCCAGGCGAGGAGCTCAGGTTATCCTGATCACCGGACCTACGCATATGCTAATAGACCACCCTTCTGTTGATAGGGTAGATGTGCTGACAGCAAAGAATATGTACGCCGCCTGCTCGAAGTATTTTCCGGATAGCGATATTACTATTATGGCCGCTGCTGTCGCTGATTTCTCCCCCGACCATTATGAAAAGAATAAAATTAAAAAAGAGAAAGGTGAGTTAATAATTAAATTAAAACCAACAAAAGATATTCTTCATGAGTTGGGGAAGAAAAAATCAAAGGATAAGATACTTGTTGGTTTCGCTTTGGAAACAGACAATGGTATAAAAGCCGCTTTGCAGAAACTTCAGGATAAAAACCTCGATCTGATCGTTCTTAACTCTTTGAAAAACAAAGGTGCTGGTTTTGGAACATCCACCAATAAAATTACCATCATCACCCGTTCTGGTAAACAACTTAACTACCCACTGAAACCTAAAAATGAAGTGGCAAAAGATATCATTGACCAGATAGTAAAACTTGTAAGTAATCATAAAGCCGGAGCTAAATAATCCACGTATGTCAAAAAAGTATATCCTGATTGGGTTAATATTTCTTTTTGGACATGTTACTGCTCAGGAATTTAAAGGCACAGTGAGTGTTTCTGCAGCACAGATCGAAGGATCTGATAAAACGGTGTACCAGGCTATCCAGAAAGCTCTTTATGAGTTTATCAATGAACGGTCATGGTCAAATTATGCCTTTCGTGTAGAAGAAAAAATCGAAGTGACTTTTATGCTTACTCTTTCGGAACGTATCTCAAGTAACGAATATAGAGGCAGATTGAATATCATTTATCGCCGGCCAGTATATAGAACCTCCTATGAAACTCCGATGTTTAATTACGTTGATAAGGATATCCAGTTTTCTTATGATGAAGGCCAGCCTCTAATTTTTTCAGATAATTCCTTCGATTCAAACCTGTCATCCATTTTTGCTTTTTATTTATATATGATTCTTGGATTTGATTTTGACTCTTTCCAGTTATATGGAGGAACCTCTTTTTATCAGAAAGCCCAGGCCGTTGTCAATAGTGCACAGAGTGCTATTGAACCCGGATGGAAAGCATTTGAAGGTATGAAAAACAGATATTGGCTGGCTGAAAATATGCTTAATTCATCATATTCTTCTTTACGGCAGTTTATGTACAAATATCACAGAAAAGGTCTTGATATGATGTCGGATAACCTTGAACTTGGACGAACATCTATTACTGAATCCCTTGAAGATCTCAGAAAAGCATACAGAAACGAGCCAAATCTTTTTTCCCTTCAACTGGTACTTGAGGCCAAACGAGATGAATTGAGGAATATTTACATGGAAGCAAATGATATTGATAAGGCCAAGGCTGTCACTATACTCACGGAAATCGATCCTGCCAATTCATCGGTGTATCAAAAAATCTTAATTCCTAGGCAATAGGTTTAAAAGCCGGAATTTCTTTTGTAATTTTACCTTCGCTGAATTAGTATTTCCATGTATGTTGTGTCATCTTTTCATATCTAATTATGCTTTGATTCATGAACTGGATATTGATTTTTCTGAAGGGTTTTCGGTGATAACGGGTGAAACAGGAGCGGGAAAGTCAATACTTATCGGGGCATTATCATTGATCCTGGGTGAACGCGCAGATACAGCCGTGCTTAAGGATGCTGGAAAAAAATGTACAGTAGAAGGGGTGTTCAATATCAAGGATTATGGTCTTGAAGACTTTTTTTTATTACATGACCTGGAATATGATGAACAAACCATTTTGCGCCGGGAGATCACGACTAATGGAAAATCCAGGGCATTTGTGAACGACACACCTGTTAATCTCTATATCCTCAAACAACTTGGCGGGAAACTTATCAATATCCATTCGCAATATCAGACTTTGATAATCAATGAGGCTGATTTTCAACTGACAGTTATTGATAACTATGGACATCTGCTGGAAAAGGTTGACATATATCGAATGGAGTTTATAAAATATATTGAACTGAAACAGGAGTTAAATAATCTGATTAAAGAGGAAAAACGATCGAAAGCTGATGAGGATTATTATAACTTTCTATATACTGAACTTGACCAGGCCCATCTGGTTGATGGTGAACAGGAAGAGATTCAGAAGGAATTAGAAATCCTTACTCATGCGGAGGACATTAAAACAAGTCTTTCACAGATTACAAGCTCCCTTCAGACTTCTGATGATAATGTTTTGGCAAAAATCGCAGAAATCAGGAATATTGCTAACAGGTTATCGAAATTCCATGATGGGATCAAAACTCTGTCCCAGCGTCTTGAATCCACACTGATTGAGTTGAAAGATATTGCCCGGGAACTCGAAGGCATTGAACAGCAGGTTTTTATCAATCCTGAAATGATCAGTAAATATAGCAGCCGAATAGATATGATTTATCATCTTGAACATAAGCATCGAGTTGACTCTATCGCTCAATTAATTGAGCTTAAGAATAACTTTTCTGATAAAATCAACCAAATCGCTTCGTTTGAAACACAAATCTCGGAGCTGGAAAAGGAAGTCGCCAGAAGAGAAGATTTACTCAGGAAAATTTCAGGAGAAATTTCGAATGCCCGTCGTCACGTCATTCCGGAAATTGAAAGTGAGTTTGTAAAGATTTTATCTTCTGTGGGAATGCCTGAAGCACAGTTTAGGATAGAAATGTCTTCAGCTAATGAACTTGGCAAGGACGGTGCAGATAAAGTGTCATTCCTTTTTAATGCCAACAGGGGAGGGGATCTTAGGGAAATCTCCTCCGTTGCCTCCGGAGGTGAGAGGTCCAGGCTGATGTTGGGTATCAAATCGATGATTGCCCGGAAAAATCTTCTGCCGACTATAATATTTGATGAAATTGATATGGGCGTTTCGGGTGAGATTGCCGGCAAAGTTGCTAATATTCTTCAGAAAATGGCTCAGGAAATGCAAGTCATTGTCATCACCCACCTTCCACAAATTGCTGGCAAAAGTAAGGAACACTATCTCGTTTATAAGTATTCAGATAAAGACGCAACCCATTCAGCTGTCCGTAAACTTACTAAAGAGGAAAGAATACTTGAGATTGCAAAATTGCTCAGCAATGAGAATATTTCTGAATCTGCCATCCAAACTGCAAAAGAACTGTTAAAAGGACCGGTCAGATGAACACTTTGATCATTGATCAATGAAAAAAGTATTTCTTTCAGAATTTTATTGTGTAATTATAGTTGATGTGTGAATCCCCTGGTTTTTTTTCGGTGGACGTGGATTTTTCTGTGGATTTGAGTACATAATTTATGCTCAGTCCGCTTGTTTTATTGCTTTTTAACCGGAAATCAATTCGGGTGCGTCTCATCGATTGTATAATTATGCCACGGTTTTTTACCTTCTCAAATTTCACTAATCTGACTAAACGCAGAGCCTCTTCATCACATCCATAGCCTAATCCTTTTATCACCTTTGCATCAATAACATCTCCGAAATCATTAACTGTAAAGGATAAGTATACGGAACCCTCAATGCCATTTAGTAAAGCTTCCTCCGGATATGCAAGATTATCAAAAATAAACCGCTTATAGTAAGCGCTTCCACCAGGATATTTTGGGAGGTTAAGAAATTTCTTCTTTTTATTTTTTTGTGTCATTCCCTGTGAAGATTGTTTTATCTTTAATGGCAAAGATACTATTTACAAATGGCAATGATATTTTCTTAATTATTTCAATATATTTGTAAGAGATAATCATTTAGCGTAACATCAAGAATCCATATAAGGAGGAAAATATGTTAGATTTTTCATTATCAGATGAATATAAAGCTATAGTCGGGAAATACAGGGATTTTTCAGATCGTTGGATTGTGCCCAACAGGATGAAGTATGACGAATTGGCACAGTTTCCATGGGATATTATCAAAGCAGCGTATGAAGAAGGAATTATGAATGGTCCTATGCCAAAGGAATATGGAGGGAATGGCTATGATTTGCGTGGTAGTGCACTTCAATCTGAAGAATTGGGAGCAGGTTGTATAGGTATCGGGATTTGTATTGATGCAAACACACTTGCCTTAACTCCCTTATTACTCGCAGGAACTGATGAGCAGAAAAAAAAGTTTTTCGGACGGATTGTCGAGGAAAAAGGCGTTGCAGCATATTGCCTCACTGAGCCGAATGCCGGTTCCGATGTCCAGAGCATAAGTTCCTCAGCTATACGTCATGGTGATAAATATATTTTAAATGGGCATAAACGGTTTATAACGAATGGTGAAGTTGCCACATACCATACTATTTTTGCGGTGACTGACCCTGAGAAAGGATCCAGGAGTTTGACTGCTTTGGTTGTTCCACGTGATCTGCCAGGCATTGAAATTGTTGGACGTCTTGATAAAATGGGACAAAAAGCATCCGTACAGAATGAGATCAAGTACCATGATGTAGAAGTACCAGTTGAAAATCGCCTTGGTGATGAAGGAAAGGGATTCCCGATTGCTATGAGGACTTTTGACAGAACACGAACAGGTGTTGCTGCATTGAGTGTCGGCTGTGCCCGGGCTGCATTTGAAATTGCCAAAGAATGGACTCAAAAAAGAATACAATTCGGTAAGCCAATAGCAGCTAACCAGGCTATCGCATTTATGCTGGCTGATATGGCAACTGAAATTGAAGCCGCAAGGATGTTGACCTGGTATGCTGCATGGGCTTATGACACCGGGCAAAAGACAGCATCCAAACTGGCATCCATGTCAAAACTATATTCTTCTGACATGGGTATGAAAGTCACAACAGATGCAGTTCAGGTCATGGGTGGGGAAGGATACTCCAGAGCCTATCCTGTTGAGAAAATGATGCGCGATGCAAAACTTTGCCAAATCTACGAAGGCACTAATCAGGTCCAAAGAATAGTGATTTCCAAGAATATTCTTAAAGAAATGAAATCTGAATAAGGATCTTTGGTACTTGGTATCAGAAGCTATACCGGTTATCTTCAATTAATTTCTCCGCAATTCTGAGTCGTGCCGCTTTAACATTAACAGGAGCTATCTTTGTGAAGAGTTCTATACGTTCAATCATAATTTCCCGTGCACAGTCCTCTGAACAGGAATTCACCGCATCGATACCTGATTTGAAAATGTGATGTGCTGTATCATAGATGTATACGTCAATAATGTCCCTATAGATTCTTACACTTTCTGTTCCGCGTATCTTTTCTAATTTCTCAACCCTTAAAAGTGAGGATTCTGCTGCATAGATAGGCATAATGATATCAGAGATATTCATGAGAAGCATCTGTTCATCAGCAAGGTTCCTGTGAAATTTTTCCGAGATTATTCCTAAAAGCAAGAGGGCGGCTCTTTTAAAGTTTTTTAGATATTTCTTTTTCTCTTCGTAGTAACCAATTCCTTTTATGTCCTTTTCTGTAATATCCATCTCCTTAAGGATATGATTAGCATAACGCACCACGTCAAAACCGACCCTCAACGCTTTTTTTATGGTTGTGTCAGCGACAAGAAGCCTGTTGATTTCATTAGTGCCTTCAAATATTCTGTTAATTCGTGAATCCCTGTAAGCCCTGTCAACGTCTGTTTCAGAAGAGAATCCCATTCCTCCGAATATCTGAACTGCCTCATCAACAACATAGTTGAGGGCTTCAGAACCATAAACCTTCAGGAGTGCCGCTTCTATAGCATATTGTGCAATTCCTTCAATAGTAGCTTTGGGTTTCGGAAATCCTTGTCCAATAAGTTCTTCTATAGCATCGTCAACATTTTTACTTGCTCTGTAAACAGCTGATTCAGTTGCAAAAGTCCTGATGACCTGTTCAGCCAGTTTGAATTTTATAGCGCCAAAACTGCTTATGAGTCTGCCAAACTGTTTTCTCTCATTGGCATAGTTAACCGATTGAGTTATGGCTCTTTTAGCAGCACCTAATACTGTTCCACCAAGTTTAATCCTTCCCATATGCAGGATATTGAGAGCTATTCGGAACCCCTCACCTCGTTTCCCAAGAAGATTCCCAACAGGCACTCTGGCATCATTAAAAAAGATTTGAACGGTAGAAGATCCCTTGATGCCCATTTTTTTTTCTTCAGGATTTATGATAACGCCATTTAAATCCCTGTCGACGATAAAAGCACTGAGCACTCTATCATTGTCAATTTTGGCAAAGACGGTCAGCACGTCAGCAAAGCCTCCATTTGTTATCCACATTTTCTGACCATTGAGAATATAATATTTACCGTCCTCAGAGAGCGCAGCCCTTGATTTCCCCGAATTTGCGTCAGATCCTGCATTGGGTTCAGTCAAACAATAAGCAGCAGCCCATTCTCCGGAAGCCAGTTTGGGTAGGTACTTCATTTTTTGCTCTTCATTGCCATAATATAAAATAGGCATCGAACCAATACCAGTGTGGGCAGAATAAGCTACCGAAAAAGAATATCCTGAACCCATAGCTTCACTGGCGAGCATTGATGTCGTAAATGACTGATCGAAACCATTATACTCCTCAGGTATTGAAATTCCTAAGAGTCCAAGTTCACCGGCTTTTTTGATAAGCTCACGCATCAAACCCTTTTCCTGGTTATCGATACGGTCAAGAATAGGAAAGACTTCAGTCTTCAGAAAATCCTCGCAGGTCTGAATGATCATTTTTTGTTCCTCATTGATTTCTTCCGGTATGAAGATATCTTTTGAGTCAGTTTCTTTGATCAGAAATTCACCGCCTTGCAAACGATTCTTATTATCCATATAAGTCGGCTGCTATGCCTGTTCAGTATTTGGAACAGGTTTAGAAATGTTTATAACAGTATCTTCTTTAACACTGTCGTAATCTACAATAATAATAGAACCTTCAGAGAGCTCGGTTTTAATGATTTCTTCAGCCAAAGGATCTTCGATATATTTTTGAATCGCCCGTTTCAAGGGGCGTGCACCAAATTGTGCATCCCAACCCTTATCAAGAATAAAGTCTTTGGCTTTTTCAGTTACACTGATCATAAAACCAATGGTGTTTACTCTTTCGAACAGGTAACGGAGTTCAATATCAATAATTTTATGGATATCATCACGTTCAAGAGGCTCAAAAATAACGACATCATCTATACGATTAAGAAATTCAGGAGCAAAAGTCTTTTTCAAGGCATTTTCGATGACACTTTTTGCAAAGTCAACAGTAGTTGATTTCCTTGCATCCGTTGCAAAACCGACACCCTGTCCAAAGTCTTTAAGTTGCCTGGAACCGATATTTGATGTCATGATGATAATCGTATTCTTGAAATCGACACGGCGTCCCAGACTGTCTGTGAGAAGACCATCATCAAGGACCTGAAGGAGTAAATGGAAAATATCCGGATGAGCTTTCTCAATTTCATCGAGAAGAACTATTGAGTAGGGTTTACGTCTTATTTTTTCTGTAAGTTGCCCACCTTCTTCATATCCCACGTATCCCGGAGGAGCGCCTATAAGTCTGGAAACAGCAAATTTTTCCATATATTCGCTCATATCTATCCTCACCAGTGCATCGGTTGAATCGAAGAGAAATTCAGCAAGGACTTTTGCGAGGTGGGTTTTACCAACGCCGGTTGGACCTAAAAAAATAAAGCTACCGATAGGTTTATTGGGATCTTTTAATCCAGCTCTGTTTCGTCGTATTGCCCTGACAACCTTTTTGATAGCTTCCGTTTGTCCAACGACTGAATTCTCGAGTTCTGATTCCATTCTCACCAAACGCGCACTTTCATTTTGTGCGATACGTTGAATGGGGATTCCGGTCATCATTGCCACGACCTCAGCAACATTTTCTGCATCCACTACTTGCCGGTTTATTTTGGATTCTTCTTCCCACTTCTTTCTCGCCCTCTCGAGGTCATCCTGTAATCTTCTTTCGATGTCCCTGTGTTTCGCTGCTTCTTCAAATTTTTGGCTGTTTATGGCTTTTGTTTTTTTCTGTTTAGTGTCTTCAATATCAGTTTCAATTTGAATTATTTCATCCGGAACATTAATATTTTTTATATGGACTCTTGCACCTGCTTCGTCGAGAGCGTCAATAGCTTTATCTGGTAAATAACGATCAGTCATATATCTGTTGGTAAGAGATACACAGGACTTGATTGAATCAGGGGTATACTTGACCAGGTGGTGATCCTCATATTTTTCTTTGATATTATTGAGAATTTCAACTGTTTCTTCCGGAGAAGTCGGATCAACAAGTATTTTTTGAAAGCGGCGTTCGAGTGCTCCATCTTTTTCGATGTACTGACGATATTCGTCAAGAGTTGTTGCACCAATACACTGTATATCACCTCTGGATAGTGCAGGTTTAAACATATTCGATGCATCGAGCGAACCTGATGCATTGCCGGCTCCGACAATTGTGTGGATTTCATCTATGAAAAGAATGATGTCATGATTTTTCTCCAGCTCATTCAGCACGGCTTTCATTCGCTCTTCAAATTGTCCCCGGTATTTTGTTCCGGCAACCAGCGAGGCCAAGTCTAAAGTAAAAACACGTTTGTTGAACAATGCCCGGGAAACCTTTTTGCTAACGATTCTGATTGCAAGGCCCTCAACGATAGCTGATTTACCAACTCCAGGCTCGCCGATCAGGATAGGATTGTTTTTTTTCCGCCGGCTTAATATCTGAGCTATACGTTCCAACTCTTTTTCACGTCCTACTATTGGGTCAAGACGATTCTCCTCAGCAGCTTTGGTCACATCTCTGCCGAAGTTATCAAGTACAGGAGTCTTGGACTTTGAATCTGATAATTTCCGCAGACTGTTACTCAACCCTTTGCTGCCATCTTCTGCATCATCATCGGCCGTTCCCCCTGGTAATTCATCAGTTGGCTCCTGTTTTGACGGAAATCCTTTATCAGTATTGAATGACTTAAGTTCTTCCTTTATTGTTTCGTAATCGATGTTATAATTATGAAGCAATTTTGTGACCAGATTATCCTCATCCTTTAATATAGCAAGTAACAAATGCTCAGTCCCGATAAGCTCACTGCTAAAAAGTTTAGCCTCCAGATAAGTGATCTTCAATGCTCGCTCAGCCTGCTTGACAAGAGGAATGTTTTCGATTTCAGGAGTATGCTTACCCTTATTGACAATAGATTGCTCTATCCTGTTTTTTATCTCATTGGTGTCAATGCCGAGGTAGGTCAGTATTTGAATAGCCTGTCCTTCACCTTCTCTGATCATTCCAAGAAGTAAATGTTCAACACCAATATAATCATTCCCCAAACGTAATGCCTCTTCACGGCTGTAGGTCAGAACATCCTTAACCCTTTGTGAGAATTTTGCTTCCATTCAATAATAAAAAATTCTTAATACTGATTTTTTCCAGTTATCTGCTTTTAATTTCAGGCAGATTAATTGGAACCTATCAAAATCTATTCCCAACAAAAATACAAACATTAAACAAATGAGCAGTCATATTGTTTGATAATTCATCCTCAATACGTTGTCATCCGATAATAAGTTACAGTGCCTAATTAGTCAGTAATACAATAATTATCAACAAATTCGTGTTAGTAAGAAAAGACATTTAAAAAAAATTCAGGTAGCAAAAAAAATTGTACATTCGTAATGCTATAAATTATTACAATTAATTAATATTGAGTGAATTAAGAAAAGAAGATGATAGAAGGTGAGAAGATTTTAAGGGTTAACATAGAAGACCAGATGAAGTCGGCTTACATTGATTATGCAATGTCTGTCATTGTGTCACGTGCACTGCCAGATGTACGTGATGGCTTGAAGCCAGTTCATCGCAGAGTTCTCTTTGGAATGCTTGAACTGGGTGTTTTATCAAACCGTGCCTATAAAAAATCTGCCAGAATAGTAGGGGAGGTCTTAGGTAAATTCCATCCACATGGAGATACATCAGTATATGATGCTATGGTCAGGCTCGCACAGGATTGGTCATTACGATATCCTTTGATCGACGGACAGGGTAACTTTGGATCTATCGACGGTGACAGCCCGGCTGCAATGAGATACACTGAAGCACGACTTCGGAAGATAGCAGAAGAAATGCTGAATGATATCGAGAAGGATACTGTTATTATGAAACCCAATTTCGATGATTCCTTAGTCGAGCCTACTGTACTTCCGTCAAAAATCCCAAATCTGCTTGTAAATGGCGCTTCCGGAATAGCTGTCGGGATGGCTACCAATATGCCCCCGCATAATTTACGAGAAGTGGTTGATGGCATTATTGCTTATATCGAGAATAGGGAAATTACGATACCAGAACTGATGAATTATATCAAGGGGCCTGATTTTCCGACTGCCGGAATTATTTATGGATATGAAGGTGTCAGGGAAGCCTATGAAACAGGACGTGGCAAGATCATTATGCGTGGAGAAGCTAAAATCGAGCAGGATCCGAATGGTAGGGAACACATTATAGTGACATCTATCCCATACCAGTTAAATAAATCGGACATGATCAAACGGACAGCTGATTTGATCGGGGAAAAGAAAATTGAAGGGATAACTGACATCCGGGATGAATCGGACCGTAATGGGCTCAGAATTGTATATGAACTTAGAAGAGATGCTATAAGCGATGTTGTTCTTAATAAATTATATCAATTTACCCCTTTGCAAACTTCTTTCAATGTCAATAATATTGCTTTAGTCAATGGCCGGCCCAAATTATTGAATTTAAAACAGCTTATTGTGTATTTTGTTGATCACAGGCATGAAGTGGTCACGCTTAGGACAGAGTATGAACTAAGGGAAGCTGAAAAAAGAGCGCATATACTTGAAGGATTGCTTATTGCACTGGATCATCTGGACGAAGTAATTAATCTTATCCGCGCATCCCGAACTCCTGAAGAAGCACGTAATGGCTTGATAGAACAGTTCAGCCTTTCTGAAATCCAGGCAAAAGCAATTCTGGATATGAGATTGCAGAGACTTACAGGTTTAGAACGTGAAAAGATCAGAGAAGAATATGATGAACTTATTAATCTCATACAACATCATAAAGATGTGCTGTCCGATGAAAATCTAAGAATGGCCATCATTAAAGAAGAACTTCTTGAGATAAAAGAAAAATATGGTGATGATACCCGTACGGATATTATTTATTCTGGTCGGGATCTGAGAATTGAGGATATCATCGAAAATGAAGATTATGTGATCACCATTTCTCATATGGGCTATATTAAAAGGACACTTCTGCGAGAATACAAGGTCCAGCACCGTGGTGGAAGGGGAGCCAAAGGAACAGAGATTCGTGAGGAAGACCTTATTGAGCATTTATTCATAGCTTCTGCACATAATTATTTGCTCTTCTTTACTGAAAATGGCCGTTGCTATTGGTTGCGTGTATTTGAAATCCCAGAAGGAACAAAATCGTCCAAAGGCAGAGCTATTCAAAATCTGATAAGTATCCAGCCGGATGATAAAGTAAGGGCATATATTAATGTCAGGGATCTAAAAGACGACGATTACATCAATAATAATTTCATTATACTGGCCACAAAGCATGGAACTATTAAAAAAACATCCCTGAGAGCCTATTCAAGGCCAAGGCAAAATGGAATAAATGCCATTAAAATAAAAGAAAACGATCAACTGATCGAAGCACGGCTGACCAATGGAAGCAATGAAGTGATCATGGCATTACGGTCGGGAAGAGCTATTCGTTTCAATGAATCCAAGGTCAGACCCATGGGTAGGAATGCCTCTGGTGTAAGGGGTATTAAGCCTTCTGGTCGTGAAGATGAAGTTGTAGGCATGATATGTCTTGAAAATGACACATATGAGATTCTGGTGGTTTCAGAAAATGGTTACGGGAAAAGGTCTAAACTTGAAGACTATCGTGTTACAAACAGGGGAGGAAAAGGCGTGAAAACCATTAATATTACCCAAAAAACGGGCAACCTTATCGCAATCAATAATGTACAGAATTCTGATGACCTGATGATCATCAACAAATCTGGTCTTATTATTCGCCTGGCTGTATCAAGCATCCCTGTCATTGGCAGAGCTACACAAGGCGTAAAACTCATTGGCTTACGTTACGGCGATGCCATCGCAGCCATTACAAAGGTCGATGTTGAAGAAAATAAAAAAGAAGGTGGTATTGAGCCTGATGAGTCGCCAGGAAATGACGCCCCTCCAATCAGCGATGATGCCATAATTAGCGATGAAAAAGAGAAAAATGGCATGGATTTCGTTTAATTCTCCGGTAATTTTTATATTTGCCACTCCATATTCGAAGTGATCTTAAATTTATAAATATGAAAAAAATCGTATGCCTGATTGTCATGGCATTTTATATGACAATGGTTTTTGGACAAAGTCCGAAAGTACAAAGTGCTTATAATTATTTAAAAAATGGTAAACTTGACAAAGCCAAGACCGCTATTGATGCGGCATCTGTGAATGAATCAACAAGTAATAAAGCAAAAACATGGTTTTACCTTGGTAATGTATATCTTAATATATATATGTCACCAAATGAGGAGTATAAGAAACTCTCAGATAATGCTCTCGATATTGCCTATGATGCCTATAAGAAAACCAAAACTCTGGATACTAAAGAGGAGTTTAAAAATGAGTTGCAAATCAATATGCTTATTGTTGCAGAACAGTTTTATAACAAGGCTGTAAGTTATTTCAATAAGGATGAATTTATTCAGTCCAAGAATGCTTTTCTGACATCAAAGGAGATAAATGAAAGCTTCGGAGGCTTCGATTCTCTGGCGACATACAATGCTGCTATATGCGCTGAATACGGTAAAGATAATAAAGGGGCCGAAGAACTTTATGGTACCCTGATAGGACTTAATTTTAATCAACCACTTATCTATGTTTCCTTAACAAATGTATTTAGAGGAGAGGGTAATAATGAAAAAGCTTTGACAATCATCAAATTAGGTAGAGAAAGATACCCAGATGATTTCAATATCATCATTACAGAAACTAACTTGTATCTAAGTATGGGAAATTCTGAAAAAGCTCTTGCAAATCTAAAAGTGGCATTACAAAAGGAGAAGAATAATCCGACTATTTACTTTGCCGTAGGAGCTCAGTATAACATCATTGTGGATGACACTACCAAAACTGAAGAGGTTAGGAATGATGCATTCCTTGAAGCTGAAAAATCGTATATAACTGCAATCGGATTAGATTCGGTATATTATGATGCTAATTATAACCTTGGAGCATTGTACGTTAATAAAGCTTCAGAAATCATTCAATATGCCAATTCACTACCATTCATTGATAAACGCTACGATACCTTAAAAGCTAAGGCTGATGGAATGTTGAAGAAAGCTATTCCTTATCTTGAAATAGCTATTAATCTGCATCCTGACGATATAAATGCACTGAATTCTTTACGGGAAATTTACGCGCGCTTAGGGATGTTGGAAAAGGCCACTGAAATAAAGGCACGAATCGATCAGCTAAAATAATCATGATCCGCTTCGTCTTAAGAGCAATAGGGAAGATGATTTATAAAATCTTCCTTATTATTTTTTGTTATTACTTAACATAATATTAATTATGAGACAAATAGTTTAGTAAACTGGTGTAAGTTAAATTGTTATATTTGCTTAAAATTCGAAAATGAGCTATATGGAAATTGATCTTCGCAGTGATACAGTTACACGTCCGACAAAAGCAATGCTTGACGCAATGTTTACTGCAAAAGTTGGTGACGATGTTTTCGGTGATGATCCAACTGTAAATGAACTGGAAGAAAAGGTTGCAAAACTATTTGGGAAGGAATCTGCGATCTTCTGCCCTTCCGGAACTATGACCAACCAGATTGCCGTGAAAGTTCACACTCAGCCAGGTGATGAAATCATTTGTGAAGCAGGCTCCCATGTTTATAATTTTGAAGGTGGTGGTATTGGTTTTAATTCAGGCTGTTCAATGCGTCTTATTTTTGGCGATCGCGGCAGAATTTTCGCCGATCAGATTCTTGCAAATATCAATCCCGTTGATGTGCATCGTCCAAGAACCCGTCTTGTTGTTGCTGAAAATACGAGTAACAAAGGAGGCGGAAGCATATATGATTTTAAGGAACTTAAAAAAATAAGTGAAGTCTGTAAAAAGAATGAATTGCGTTTCCACTTGGATGGTGCAAGGTTATTTAATGCTTTAGTAGAAACACAGGAAAATCCCATTATGTATGGTCAACTTTTTGATTCCATATCTATTTGTTTTTCAAAAGGTTTAGGAGCTCCAATTGGATCGATACTTTTATGTAATAAAACCGAACAATTTCAAGCACGTCGCATCAGAAAAGTGTTGGGCGGTGGTATGCGGCAAGCTGGCTACTTGGCTGCAGCAGGTATTTATGCTCTCGAAAATAATATTCAACGACTTAGGGAAGATCATCTGAGAGCCAGGCAATTAGGGGAAACAATCTCTAATCTCCCCTTTGTGGAGGATGTCATGCCTGTCGAAACAAATATTATTATTTTTAAAGTGAACAAGAAAATAAGGGATTTGGATTTAATAACCAAATTAAAAGAAAAAGGCATCCTCGTTGTTGGATTTGGACCACAGCTTATCCGGATGGTTACACATCTCGATTTTAATGATGATATGCTCGACAGAACCAAGCGTATTTTGAGGAATATAATTTAGAGGTGTGACGAACTATTTGATCTTATTTTTAAAGGCCTTTTTGAATTTTTCAATCTTTGATCCTATAACTATGTGGCAATAGGGTTGGTTAGGATTCGTATTGTAATAATCCTGGTGATAATTCTCAGCTTTATAAAAAGTTTTAAAGGGTGAAATTTCCGTTACAATGATTTTTTCAAAGGCGCCTGAGGCATTCAAGTCTTTCTTATACTTTTCAGCCTGTTTTTTCTGGTTTTCATTATGATAGAATATTACTGACCTGTATTGGGTTCCAACATCATCTCCCTGTTTATTTAAAGAAGTAGGATCATGAATCTGCCAGAAAACTTCGAGAAGATCCTTATATGAAATGATATCAGGATTGTAGATAATCTGGCAAACCTCTGCATGACCAGTGAGTCCGGAGTAAACTTGCTGGTATGTAAGACTGATGACAGTTCCTCCGGAATATCCTGAAATGACCTTCTCCACCCCTTTCAAATCCTGATAAATAGCTTCAACACACCAGAAACATCCTGCTCCAAAAGTAGCTGTGTCATATTCATTGATGTCAGATGACATGACTTTTTTCATTTTAGTTTGTATATGAATATCAGGCTCTGCTATTCCGAAAGTCGGGATAGCAAATTTAAATAATTGTTTATTATTTAATAGCTTTTTGTATATTGCCCGACTTATAAAATTCTACAAATGAATATAGCTGTTACTGGAGCAAGTGGGCATGTTGGCTCCTGTCTTTGCAGGGACCTGTTAGAAAGAGGTCATCATGTTCGGGTTTTAATTTATCATGATACCAAAGGTATTGAGGGACTGGACGTCCAGAAGATTAAAGGTGATATGTTGGATATTGAATCTCTCAAGGAGTTATGCCGTGATGTCGATATTGTTTTTCACCTTGCAGCAAAAATTTCGATTGGAGGTTTCAGTAAAGCGGATGTTTTTAATACAAATGTTAATGGTACTAAAAACATCATTCAATGTTGTATTGAGATGGGTGTAAAGCGTATGGTGCATTTTAGTTCTATTCATGCATTCCGAAATAATCCAGTGGATAAACCTCTTGATGAAACCTGGCCAACTGTTGGTTCATCACGTTTTATTTATGACTGGTCAAAAGCAGAAAGTGAAAAAGTTGTCCTTAATGCAGTGTCACTTGGTTTTGACGCAGTTATAATTAATCCAACTGCCGTTATTGGCCCATATGATTTCAAACCGTCTTACCTTGGTCTAGCTTTCAAGAAAATGGCCGCAAATAAATTACCCATGCTAGTGCAAGGGGGATACAACTGGGTGGACGTCAGAGATGTCGTAAAAGGTGCCATATCAGCAGCCATAAAAGGTCGCCGGGGTGAAAAATACATATTGCCTGGAAAATATATGACGTTGAAAGAAATAGCCTTAACGATAAAAGATATTACGGGCAAAAAAGTACCAGAATTTATCTGTCCTGGTACAATTGCTAAAATTTTTGTACCTTTTATTGAAATCTTTGCAAAGCTCCGAAACGAACCTCCTCTTTACACATGTGAATCGATAGATATCCTTCGTGAATGTAATTTATATATTCAAGGTACCAAAGCTAACAATGAGCTGGATTATACTCCACGCCCAATTGAAGAAACAATCTCGGATACAATTGAATGGTTCAATGTGTATGCTGCTATTTAGAATTGTAACAACAACAATCCAGAAAATCAACATCAGATTATTTTATGACAAGAACGACCTTTGATTACATTGTTTATTCCTGGATAATTTTGGCAATAATTATATTCCCTTTACTTTTAAAAGTTACTGCCCCGTATGGTCGCCATATCACAAAAAAATGGGGTCCGACCATTGACAACCGTGCTGGTTGGATTGTTATGGAGTTTCCTGCATTTGCTGCGTTCACTTACCTGGTTATTTCGTCCAGAGCCCAGGAAAATATAGTGATATGGATTTTCTGGACATTCTGGTTTCTTCATTATTTCCACCGTGTTTTCATTTACCCATTCAGAACAAAGACCAAAGGGAAGCGAATGCCATTAGCTATTATGTTTTTTGCGATCTTTTTTAATTTAATGAATGGATTTATTAATGGGTATTGGTTTGGCTATCTTGCTAAATCCTATGCAATCAATTGGCTTTATGATCCACGATTTATTATTGGTGTTTTATTATTCCTCACAGGAGTCGCAATAAATCAGGACTCTGATCAGCGATTATTAAGCCTCCGGACCAAAGGTTCTACAGATTATTATATTCCATATGGTGGACTCTTTAAGTATATTTCCTGTCCTAACTTTTTCGGTGAGATAACAGAGTGGTTGGGATTTGCTGTAATGACATGGTGTATGCCAACTTTATCATTTTTTTTATGGACATGTGTAAATCTCATTCCAAGAGCCTTAGATCATCATCAATGGTATAAAGAACAGTTTGTTAACTATCCTAACGAACGAAAAGCCATAATTCCCTTCGCTCTTTAGCTGAGAAAGTACTCAAACAAAGCGATATGAATCAATGGTCTGGAACCAGCCTAAATTTATGGCACATATTACACGATCTGTTATAACGTCCTGAAAGTTTATATAGAAATGACTTTCAAAACGTTAATTGTGTGGGGAATTTTTTCTGACATAATTTAATATACACTTGCAAAGTCATCACTATAGATGAAGTATTTTGTAGCAAAGAAGACCATGTGCGGCAGGAGTCCCTATAGCATATATGAAAAAATTTAACTAGGCTCCTACCCAATTTTTTACTTTTCAATTTATTTAATGAATTTGCTTTGCTCACAATTTCAAGATTAAAAAGTGTCTGGAATTTCTTTTCTATGAGCAAGTTGTGAATAGAACTATTTGTCGGAACTTGTAGAATTATATACTGATCATCGGAATCAATCAGAATGGAATCCAATTCAAAGTACAATACGACTCTTTCCTTGAGCCATTGAAATTTTCTTTGTATATAATTTTCTATCCGAGAATATCTATTTTTATAATCTTCCTTAATAATAACTTCATTTGATATACAGTAATTATTTATATTCCAAATAATTACTTGTTCAGAATAATAAATTTCGTGTTTGGAAAATTTATTTCTGTCATGATCTTTTATATCAATGGCTTGATTCAGGAAAAAGTCAGTGAGCCATTCGGTAATATTTTGTAATATACTATTCATTTTCACTATTAACCAATTATGAATATAGCATATTAAGTGAAAACTTAAATTGCGATGGCTGATCACATTATAAAACTGCATAATATTCTGATTAAAAGTAAGCCTTCGGCCTGATGCATATTGACCGGTAATGCAAAATTAGTTTTATTTCCGGGCGATTTTATTTCAGATTATGCGGAAGCAGTTCCTCCAGGCGTTGGATGGATTGATCCGGGATGCGGGTGAGGACTTTG
>JAPLDP010000057.1 GCA_026391695.1 Bacteroidota bacterium | reverse complement strand
TTTCAATGCCATCTTTCAGTAACAGTGCACTAACTGCATAGAAGCAGGAATAATACAATCTATTTACAACAGTATTCCATTTGCCCCTTTCCATTAATATCAATGCATCATCAAATGATTCTTCGGCTCTATGAAAGCGGTATTTAATATAATCCTCAAGGTTCTCCATTTTCATAAAATTATCCCCTCTTTAATCACATTCTTGTAAAGTGGAGAAAATACAAGCATATTTTTCCAATATTTCTTTGAATATATAAATGATGATATTATTTGTCCTGATTCTAATTCCAAATCGTACAATCCGTCTCTGAATTTATCCTCTATTTCATTGGTGACTTCTTGATCGTTTACTAAAATAAGCAAATCCCAATCAGAATCAGGTCTGTTATCTCCACGAGCTCTCGATCCAAATAAAAATGCTTCAGCATTTGGGTCTTTATCGTGAATAGTTCTTTTAATTTTATCTTGTAATAGATTCTGATTCATAGTTTTATTAATATTCAATCAAAGATACAAAATTCTGATTGATTCTGTTGATTTCGATGCCACTTTCTACTAACGTTTGGGTATATGGTTCGTTGGCGATTTCAAAGCTCATACTTATAAAATTACAAGCAAAGTTTCATAAAAGTACAAAAGTTCCACAAATCACAGTCCCGCCAATTGTAAAACGAAAGATAAGCCATTTTATCGAAAAGTATCTTCATCTTGAAGTGAACAAAAAGAAAAGGGCTAAATACTATTTTGATGCGCCAGGTAAATTAATTTGCAGAACTGAATTCGAATAGATTTATTTTTTTTGCTGTTAGGTTTTCTGGTATGTTTTAATGAGAATAGAAGTGATGTTCATTGAAAAAGAGAAGTGGATTGAGAATGTTTTTCTATTGATGTCCTTTTCTTTTGCGTGTCCAAAAGAAAAGTACGAAAAGAAAAAGACAGCCTGGGTTTTCGGCGACCCACTAAGGGCTCGATTTCTAAGCCAGCCAAGCCGTTCGGTCGCTTCGTTCCCTCACTTCTCCGTCTGGCTTTAACGGAATCTTCGCCCAGTGGGTACCCCGCCTGCAAACCCTAAGGCCTTTAAAAGAACACCGCCTCATAAAAATCACGGTAAAAAAATTGAGCACCAAGGCGTTAAAAAATTTATGCTGTTTGACCCCGATTTTAATCGGGGGAGTTCATAAATTTTAGCCTGAATGCTCAATTTTTAGTGATTTTTATGCAGCGGTGACTTTTGCTCATGTAATTAATTTTAAATTTAGGTATTCGCGAGCTCGCTTCGCTCGGTTCTTTGCTTCTTTCTTTGTGTGGCAGACAAAGAAAGAAGAAGAGAAATATGCTAAATAAGTCTGCATCTATGAATAAAATCTGTATTTTCAGAGCAAATCAATCTACAGCACATCAAAATATTATTTACCCAAGAAAAGCGCCATCCGAAAGCCACTCCAATACGAGTACCTCGGATATGCTTTTGAATCCACTTACAAGAAAGGCGATAGGGGACAATACCAATTGGTAGTATCCCACAACAGCCTGGAAGAGTTGAAATACAAGATCAAAGAAAACACCCGGAAAACTATACCGGCAAGTTTCGACGAACGTATTGAACGGTTAACCCTTTTAATGCGAGGATGGTTAAACTACTTCAAAGCAGCTTCGATATACGGGAAGCTGAAGACCTTGGATGGATGGGTACGTAACCGGCTGCGCTATTGCATCTGGCATCACTGGAAAAAGCCCCGACGCCGTGTTAAGAATTTAATCCGGCTTGGAGTTCCGGATCGTATGGCATGGCAGTGGGCGACATGGGTGTGTGTGGGTGTGGTTTGGTTTGGGGTTTGGAATTTGGAATTTAGGTTTGGTATTTGGAATTTGGTATTTGGAACTTGGATTTGGGTGGTGTGAGAAGTGCATTCCGGCTATTCATGGTTGGGGCCGCCTACTCGATTGGAGGGTAGTGCAGATTACAAGGAAATATTGAGCTTAATTTCTCCAGAAAGGACTTTTTGGATATATTCCTTTTGTTCTTGAAAGGATTTGTCTGCAAGTTCCTTTGCAATTTGCTCCTTGATTTTTCTAAAATATACGACGGAGTCAAATTTTTTCTGTATTTCAGTATCAGTCTTCATATTTTAATAATTCTTTTGGACATCTTATTTCAATTGATGGATAACCATTCTTCATGTTAATAGCATTAAATAATCTGATTTTATCCCAATTTACAATGTGTTTAAAATTCCAACTCAGAAGGATATCAATACGATTAACAGTAGCAATAGCGATATGATAAGCATCATCCATACTCGCAGCACAAAGAATTTTTTCGCTTATATAATACTCCGCCAACTGTCTTGATTCCTCTGTGAACTCCAAAATAATTAAATTCTTTGGTGGGATAAGGTTTATTACTTCCTGAACATGTTTTGGTGCTGGAATTAACTCAAGCTTACTGATTTCAGATAGATAAACCTGAAAATCATCATTTTGAATCCTTTCAAAGAGCTTAATGGTATCAGAACTGAATTCATCGTCATAATACCCTCCAATCACTGAAGTGTCAATATAGATTCTCTGTTTTGCCATGTTTTTCAGAATATTTGTACAAACTTACAAAAAAAAGCCGGGAAAGCCAAATGTCGGGTAACGCAGGCGGATTGCTCCGCCTTTGTCCCCTAAGAACCGTACTTGCAACTTTCGCCGCATACGGCTCAAGTTCTCAGAAGCCGGAGTAAACCGACCAACAATATACAAAAGATTTATTACCTTTGCAATACGCCGTTGTAATGATTTAACAAATTGCCGGACTTTATCCCATTTGATAAAGTTCCACGCCGTTACCATTGTTTCAAGTGCACATCCTTCTTACGTTGGATTCATTTGCTTTCCTGAATTGAAAATCTTATTACACCTTTCTATCAATTGAGAACCAGATGGAAGTCTGCCCCCTTTCGGATCTGATAAAACCAGTATCCCGGCGATTATAGCCGGGCATTTGCTTGCTCCATCCTCCCATACCTGCAATACATTGTATGCGTCTCACGACGAACCTACCCCGGAAATCAGGGAGTATTACAGGCTTACCACGTTCCGCTTATATAACAAACCGGGTTAGGTTCTGTCTCTTTGCCGGGGGAATCGTAATCCACGTAACAGGAACCGCGCAACCTGTTATCTATACCCCTTACCTTTTGGTCATAGCGTGTCATCGCTTTTCGCTATCTTCACTTCACGACATTTATCAACAGTTCATATATGTATACCGGTTGAGCCTAACTCCTTCATGTTATAGCGATAACATGACAGAA
>JAPLDP010000056.1 GCA_026391695.1 Bacteroidota bacterium | reverse complement strand
ATTCAGGGAACCTATACAGTGGCTGCATCAGCTGCAGGGTATCTGGAACAGGTTGCTGAAGACGTGATGGTTGAAGGGATTACGACCCAGGACTTTGCACTTGAACCTGAACCATGCTTGCCTCCACTTAATCTGGAAGGCGTAGTCCTCAATGAGGTTGACGTATACCTTACATGGCAGTCATCCACTGCAGTTGACCGGAGCACTAATCGCATGTCATTGCTTGGCTACAACGTCTACCGCGATGGGGTTAAGATCAATACCAGCTTGGTTATGGAAACACAATATACTGATATGGATCTTGCACCTGGCTCATATACCTACTATGTAACTGCTAAGTACACCTTGTGCGAATCAGAACCTTCCAATACCATTACAGTTCAGGGCGTAAGTATTGACGAGCTTCTGGGTAGTATGATCAATGTTTACCCGGTACCTGCAAAGGATTATGTAAACATTGAAGTGAGCGACAATGTCCGCGAACTAAGGGTTATCAACTATGTAGGACAGGTGGTGCTTGAACAGAATGTCGGCCAGGACAAGAGCTTCCAGCTCAATACCTCCACACTCAGCTCAGGCTCATACATGATCGAATTCACATCTGAAGATGGCAATATCATCACCAGAAGGATTGTGATCAGCAGGTAACCATTTATTTGGATACGAAAAAAGAGGGTGCCTCACTTTTGTGACACCCTCTTTTTTGTGGTTTTGAACAAAATACTGTTCATTAATCAAAATAATTTTTTTTACAGAAGTTAAAAAATATTTTTGAAATGTGTAATAAAGTTTTTTGTATCTTTATTGTTGAAAAATATTTTAAATTTCTTGGGATATTTTTTTAATAAATTTGCAATTGATACACTCTTTTTTTTATATATTTGTGATAAGGTTGGCAAATTGTGTATTATTTGAAGATAGAACCTTGAGAAATCAACCATATATTATCCATTTAAATTAATATTTTATAGAGTAATAAACTTAATATCATATTGTTAACAAAAATTCATGACCATGAAAAAAGCTACTCAACTCAGTAAGCTGATGATAATAATATTATTGTCAGTTTTTATGTTTTATTCGCATGCTGATGCGGATGGTGTTAAAACCATTGGTACCGGTACCGGTACAGAACAGTATACGCCTCTTGATGATTATTGGATGTATAGCTGGTCTGAGATTGTATATCAGCAAAGCGACATTGGACTGGGATCTGTTTTAATAAATCAGATTGCATTCCAGGTGGCAGTACCAGCTTCTACAACCCTTAAGCAAAATCAACAGGTTTACATGAAAAATGTAGGCTATTCAACCATTACCAGCAATGCGTACCCAAACCCGACAGCCAACGGGTATACGCTCGTATATTCAGGTAATGTCAATTTATTGACAGGCTGGGTGGTCATCACATTCCAAGCACCATTTGTCTATGATGGAACCAACCTCTCCATTGTCTGGGAAAATCGTAATGGTGCATATTACTATCCTTATACATATTTTTATTACACATCCCGGGCAAGCTCATGCAAATATAGATACCAGGATAACTCTTTCCCGACAGATGCAGGAACAATTGGAGCCTATCAGGCCAATATCCAGTTATACTGGGCAGAGATTCCACCTGCTACTCTTGATGGTACAGTTACAGATGCCTACACAGGCCTGCCCATACTCGGTGCAAAAGTCACAGCCGGAACCACTGTAATGTACACATTGGAAGATGGTACATATACCACACCTATTGTTCCAATGACGTATAATATTATTTTTGAAAAGCCGGGCTATACCACACAATCACAATATGTCTATGTAGCACCGGGCAGCACGACTACTGTTGATAAAGCCCTTTGGGAAGAGGCTGTACCTCCGTCAGGTGTTCTCGCAGCGCTTCGTCCACCAAATAATAACGTGGTGGATGTAACCTGGGGAATACCCAATGGATATTATGAAGTCATTTATGATGACGGTACGTTTGAAAACATGACGGCATGGCTGGAAGAAGGAAGCCTGAATGCACTGAAGTTTACACCGGTCGGGTATCCTGTCAATGTTACTGGTGGTTCGGTGAATATCGGTGATGGCACTTTTCCTCCGGGCGGTGATCAATTGCAGACATTCGGCATTGCCGTTTTCGACGATGATGGCCCCAACGGCTACCCGGGCACTTATCTGGGAAGCATTGAAGTGGAACCACAAGCCTTCGGATGGGTGTCGTTTGACCTGTCATCCCTCGGCATTACCTTTTCCAGTGGTGAATTTTATATCGGCATGCAGCAGGGAGGCAACTGGCCC